>NZ_KB906403.1:0-7500 GCF_000381345.1 Deinococcus apachensis DSM 19763
CATGGCCAAAGGAACGTTTGAGAGGACGAAGCCGCACGTGAACGTCGGGACGATCGGGCACGTGGACCACGGCAAGACCACCCTGACCGCCGCCATCACCTTCACGGCGGCCGCGATGGACCCCACCGTCGAGAAGCTGGCCTACGACCAGATCGACAAGGCCCCCGAGGAAAAGGCCCGCGGCATCACCATCAACACCGCGCACGTCGAATACAACACCCCCACCCGCCACTACAGCCACGTCGACTGCCCCGGCCACGCCGACTACGTCAAGAACATGATCACCGGCGCCGCCCAGATGGACGGGGCGATCCTGGTGGTCAGCAGCGCCGACGGCCCGATGCCCCAGACCCGCGAGCACATCCTGCTCGCTCGCCAGGTGGGCGTGCCCTACATCGTCGTGTTCATGAACAAGGTGGACATGGTCGACGACGAGGAGCTGCTGGAACTGGTGGAGATGGAAGTGCGCGAGCTGCTCAGCAAGTACGAGTTTCCCGGCGATGACCTGCCGGTGATCAAGGGCAGCGCCCTGCAGGCGCTGGAAGCGCTGCAGGCCAACCCCAAGACCAGCCGCGGCGAGAACCAGTGGGTCGACCGCATCTGGGAACTGCTGGACGCCATCGACAGCTACATCCCCACCCCCGAGCGCGACACCGACAAGACCTTCCTGATGCCCGTCGAGGACGTGTTCACCATCACCGGCCGCGGCACCGTGGCCACCGGCCGCGTGGAGCGTGGCGTGGTGAAGGTGCAGGACGAGGTGGAGATCATCGGGCTGCGCGATACCAAGAAGACCACGGTGACGGGCATCGAGATGCACCGCAAGCTGCTGGATCAGGGCATGGCGGGCGACAACGTGGGGGTGCTGCTGCGCGGCGTGGCCCGTGATGACGTGGAGCGCGGCCAGGTACTGGCCAAGCCGGGCAGCATCAAGCCGCACACCAAGTTCGAGGCCAGCGTGTACGTGCTGTCCAAGGATGAGGGTGGACGTCACTCGGCGTTCTTCGGCGGGTACCGTCCGCAGTTCTACTTCCGCACCACTGATGTGACGGGTGTGGTGGAGCTGGCCGAGGGCGTGGAGATGGTGATGCCCGGTGACAACGTGACCTTCACCGTCGAGCTGATCAAGCCCATCGCCATGGAAGAGGGCCTGCGCTTCGCCATCCGCGAGGGCGGCCGTACCGTCGGCGCGGGCGTCGTCACGAAAGTGTTGGAGTAAATTCCAGCAGCCATAAGCAGGGGGGCCACATGGTCCCCCTTGTCTTTGTTGTCCTGTGGGTGGACACCCGCCCCCCGACTCCCTATAATCCGAATGTTGCCCGCCTCAAGGCGGGCTTTTACCAGCGACTCGCCGGGAAGGCGGGGGCTGGGAGCGCGGGCCTCGAAGGCCGATGGCCCAAAGGCCGCGCGAAAGGAGCAGCAACATGGCGAAGGACGGACCGCGCATCATCGTGAAGATGGAAAGCACCGCTGGCACGGGCTTCTACTACACGACCACCAAGAACCGCCGCAACACGCAGGCCAAGATGGAACTGCGGAAGTACGACCCCGTGGCGAAAAAGCACGTCGTGTTCAAGGAGAAGAAGGTCTGATTTCTGGTCGGGTCCTAGTGGCCCGGCTGCATGATCAGTCCCCTTCTCTTTTGCAAGTCATGACGGGCAAGGTGAGCGCATGAATCTGATTCAGTACTTGCGGGACTCGCGTGCGGAACTCGCGCGTGTCACCTGGCCGACGCGCCAGGGGGTCATCGAGGGCACGCAGGCGGTGCTGATCTTCGTGATCGCCCTGACCCTGATCGTGTTCCTGATGGACACCGTGTTCAGCGCGTTGATCCGGGCGGTACTCCCGTGAGCATCGAGTGGTACGCCGTCCACACCTATGTGGGCCAGGAAGACCGCGTGGAGCAGCACCTGATGGAGCGTGCCCGCAAACTGGGCATGCTCCACACCAAGATCTTCCAGGTGCTGCAGCCTACCGAAGAAGCGGTCGAACTGCGTGAGGGCGGCAAAAAGGAAACCGTTCGCCGCAAGCTCTTCCCGGGCTACGTCTTCGTGCAGATGGATGTCGAGGACGACGACGCCCCGGGTGAACTGGGTGAGTCCTGGGAAGTTGTGCGCGGCACAAACGGCGTGACGGGTTTCGTGGGCACGGCCACCCGCCCGGTGCCCCTTTCCCCCGAGGAGGTGCAGCGCCTGCTCGCTTCGGTGGGCGTGGCCGCCCAGCCCCAGGAAGAGGCGCCGACCCGCGTCAAGGTGGACCTCAAGCCCGGCGACATGGTCCGGGTGACGGGTGGCCCCTTTGCCGACTTCAGCGGTGTGGTGAGCGAGATTAACGCCCCGCAGGCCAAGGTCAAGGTGCTCGTCAGCATCTTCGGGCGCGAGACGCCCGTCGAGCTGGACTTCGCGCAGGTCAGCAAGTAAAACGGCGGGGCCGGGCTTGGCAGAAGCCTCCTGGCCCTGTACACTGGAAAAGTTGCTGCCGTGACGCCATCTCCCGTAAGGGGGGCTGAGCGGCGGAACTTAGCGTCAGCACCCCGGTCCTTTCGTGAAGAGGCCGGGGGAGCTAAGGAGGAAACAGCATGGCTAAGAAAGTCACCGGGATCGTGAAGTTGCAGCTTCCGGCCGGAAAGGCGACCCCGGCCCCGCCCGTGGGCCCCGCGCTCGGCCAGTACGGCGCGAACATCATGGGCTTCACGAAGGAGTTCAACGCGGCCACGGCCGACAAGGGTGATGCGATCATCCCGGTCGAGATCACGATCTACGCCGACCGCTCCTTCACCTTCATCACCAAGACGCCCCCCATGAGCTACCTGATCCGCAAGGCGGCGGGTCTGCAAAAGGGCAGCGCCACGCCCAACAAGGCGAAGGTGGGCAAGCTGAACTGGGACCAGGTGCTGGAGATTGCCCGCACCAAGCTTCCTGACCTGAACGCGGGCAGCGTCGAGGCCGCCGCGAACACCGTGGCGGGCACCGCGCGCTCCATGGGCGTGACCATCGAGGGGGCCCCCAATGCCTAAGCACGGCAAGCGTTACCGCGCCCTGGTGGGCCGGGTGGACCGCAGCAAGCAGTACTCCATCGACGAGGCCACCAGCCTGGTCAAGGACCTCGCCACTGCCAAGTTCGACGAGACGGTGGAAGTTCACTTCCGCCTGGGCATCGACCCCCGCAAGAGTGACCAGAACGTGCGCGGCACGGTCTCGCTGCCCCACGGCACGGGCCGCAGCGTGCGTGTGGCCGTGATCACGCGGGGGGACAACCAGGCTGCCGCCGAGGCCGCCGGTGCCGACGTGGTGGGTGCCGAGGACCTGATCGAGCGTATTGCGGGCGGCTTCATGGACTTCGACGCTGTCGTGGCGACCCCCGACATGATGGCGATGGTCGGTCAGCGCCTCGCGCGTCTGCTCGGGCCGCGCGGCCTGCTGCCCAACCCCAAGAGCGGCACCGTCGGTCCCGACGTGGCGGGCATGGTGCGGGGCCTGAAGGCGGGCCGCATTGAGTTCCGCAACGACAAGACCGGCGTGGTTCACGCGCCCATCGGCAAGGCCAGCTTCGACGCGGGTAACCTCAGCGCGAACTACCAGGCCCTCCTGACGGCGCTGGAAGCTGCCAAGCCCGGCGCGGCCAAGGGCGTGTACCTCCGCAGCGCGTACCTGACCAGCACGATGGGGCCGAGCATTCCCCTCACGCTGGGTAGCCAGGCCCAGGCCTGATCTTCCCCGGGAAGGGGTCCGTCCTCTCCCCTGTCCATTTCGGCACCCCGGTGCGCTCCTTGCACCTTTCCTAATTTCGGCATCGTAGACAGCGGGGACCCTTGCCAGGTTTAAACATCCCGCCGAGTTGTCAGGGCGCGAGCAGCGTACCTGGACTTGTTCACCACAGAGGAGGTTCTCAAACGTGGCGAACGAACGCAATCAGCAGAACCTGACGGACCTGAAGGGCAGCCTCACGGGCGTCGAGACGTTCTACGTCGTTGACTACCAGGGCCTGACCGCCGGGCAGCTCAGCCAACTGCGTAAGGACATCCGCGGGAAGGGCGGGCAACTGATCGTTGCCAAGAACACCCTGATCAACCTCGCCCTTCAGGAGGGTGGCCGCGACTTCAGCGACGCCCTGAAGGGCCCCAGCGCCCTGGTGCTGGCCCACGACGATCCCGCCGGGGTCGCCAAGACGCTCAGCGACGCGTCCAAGGGCAACGACCGCGGCATCCCCGCCGTCAAGGGCGGCTTCGTCGAGGGCAACCGCGTGGACGTTCGGGTCATCGAGCGTCTGGCGAGCCTGGGCAGCAAGCAGAGCCTTCAGGGCGAACTCGTGGGCGTGCTCAGCGCGCACCTTAGCAACTTCGTGGGCATCCTTGAAGCGTACCGTGACAAGCTCGGCGGCGGCGCTCCCGAGGCTCAGGCCTAAGGCTCTCACAGCCTTTCCCCTTTCCCAAGTTCTAAAAATCCAGTCCAGGAGGACACCACCATGGCTTACGACAAGCAGGCTCTGATCGACCAGCTCAGCACCCTCACCATCATGGAACTCGCCGACCTCATCGACGGCCTCAAGGACACCTGGGGCGTCACGGCCGCCGTGGCCGTCGCCGGTGGTGGCGCCGCCGCCGCCGCTGCCCCCGTCGAGGAGAAGACCGAGTTCGACGTCATCCTCGTGGACGCGGGCGCCAGCAAGATCAACGTCATTAAGGAACTGCGCGCCATCACCGGCCTGGGGCTGAAGGAAGCCAAGGACCTCAGCGAGAAGGGCGGCGCCATCAAGGAAGGCGTTAGCAAGGAAGACGCCGAGAAGTTCCGCGCCCAGCTCGAAGGCGCGGGCGCCAAGGTCGAAGTCCGCTAAACCCTTCCCACCGGGAGTGCAGCCCCCGCCGCGAGGTGGGGGTTTTTCTTGTGCCCAGCCAAAGTGTAAGCCACTTTACTATCTTTTGCCCCTGGGCGGGACATAGTGATTTCGTAGTTTTCCAGCAGATCCTTTTGAGAGACGCGGTAAACAGGCCGGGTCTCTTTTTTGTGCTGGGGCTCACGAGGAGTTGAAGATGGCAGTAGGCAGAGTGAAGTGGTTCAACGCGGAAAAGGGCTTTGGGTTCATCGAGACGGAAGGCAGCGACGACGTGTTCGCGCACTTCAGCGCGATCCAGTCCACGGGTTTCAAGAAGCTCAATGAGGGTGACGAGGTCGAGTTCGACATCGAGCCCGGTCAGCGCGGCAAGGGTCCCCAGGCCAAGAACATCGTTGTGACGAAGGCCGCCCCGGCCCCCGCCTACGGCGACCGCCCCCAGCGCCGCAACGACCGCTGGTAATCCACAGGCAGCGTAAATTCAAGCCCCCAGCCGAGAGGTTGGGGGTTTTAAATCTTTGTCGTCACGAATCTTTTTTGCCAGATGCCGCAGGCATCTCGCAAAGTGAGAATCAGCTCCTCAAGCTCGTACGTCGCTCCCAGGATGTCGAATGGACCGCAGCCGTTTCGTGAGGAGACTTGGTCGTTGACGGCCTGCGTTCCAGCAGCAGTAAAAACCCGTCCGCTTGTCGAGAAAAAGCCAAGGGCCGAGGTTCCCCATCTGGGGAAACCCATGACCAGCGCGTATTCCTTGGTGGTGTTCCAGAGGATGCCGGGGGTGGCGGAGAGGACCTCACCTGTTTCCGCCCCAAGGCGCAGAACATCGCAGACTCCTATGACGGTGTTGCTCTCACAGACGGTCACAAACAGCGAGTCCAGGGCGAGCAGCGCGGAACTCTTGGATTGCCCGGGGGCCAACTTCAGCTTCCAAACCGTTTTGCCGTCCTCCACACGACGCAAAGTAGCCTGATCGCTGCTCTCGCCGCGCTCTGTGTAGAGGTAGGAGACGTCGGCCGCCTGGACGATCACCTCAGCTCCCGCCGCAGCCCCGCCGCCATCTGGAACCACTCGCGCTCCTGACGGCGGTAGAGGCCGGTGGCGCGCTGCTCGGTCTTGGCCAGCGCGTCTAGGAGAGCCTGGGCCTCCTGGCGCCTCCCCTGCTTCAGCAAAAAGGCCGCGTAACGGGCGCGGGGTTCTTCGGTCGTGGCTGCCGTCATGGCCTCACGGTAGGTGGCGTCCGCCTCCGCCGTCTTGCCCTGCGCGTCCTGAGCCTGGGCGAGCAAGGTCAGAGCGCGGGTCCGGGTCGCGGCGCTGGTGCGGAGGTCCACACGGTTGAGGAGAGCTTCGGCAGCGGCGGCGTTTCCGCGGGTGAGGTCGAGTTCGGCGCTGGTCAGGAGGACCACCGGATCGTCCGCATAGATGCCACTGAGCAGCGGCGCGAGAGTCGTCTGGGCCTCCTCGGGTCGGCCCGCCCGGGCTTGCAGGGCGGCAAGGTCGGCGCGGTTGGCGAGGGTATCGCTCTCGGTCAGCCGTTCCTGCGCCTCGCGGATACGGGTGTCGAGCGGCTTGATCGCCTCCACCCCCCGCCCGATGGCCCGCGCCGCGCCGCGCCCGCTTCCCCGTAACCAGGGGAAAAACACCGTGAAGGCGTAGACCAGCGCGCCGACGGTGCTGAAGATGCCCCCGAAGAACAGCGCCAGCCCCAGGATGAAGAGCCAGTACAGGTCCTGACGGGTGGCGAGAGCATGAATGAAGCACAGGAGAACCAGCCCCCGCATCAGCAGGAACAGGTACGGCAGGAGTGGTTGCAGGGCGTCCACACAGCCATCCTAACGCTTGCCAAAACGCCCCACCCTCGTATATACTTGCCTGTGGCCGACCATGATGGGTTGGGCAGGAGACCTTTGCAGGCACGCGGACTCCACAATTGACGCTTGACCACGGGACGCAGCCGGAGGGGCTGCTGTCTCGACTGCGCCTTTTCCCGCCCCGGAAGGCCGCAGCGACACGCAGGGTGCGCGAGGTGTGAATGAGCCTTAGCAATCAGAAACCGCGTATAGAGCGCTTTGGTGAGATCACCGAAGTGATTCCGCTGCCCAATCTGACCGAAGTGCAGGTGAACTCCTTCAGGGCGTTCCTTCAGGCCAACAAGGCGCCCGACCGACGGGACGATACTGGCCTCCAGAGCGCCTTCCGCGAGGTCTTCCCTATCGACGAGACCGAGAAGGGCCGTTCGACGGGGCTGGTGCTGGACTTCCTGGAGTACCGCCTGGGCGAGCCGCCCTACACCCCGGAGGAGTGCCGCGAGAAGGACCTGACGTACCAGGCGCCGATGTACGCCAAGCTCCAACTGATCCACAAGGACAGCGGCCTGATCAAGGAAGACCAGGTGTTCCTGGGCGACCTGCCGCTGATGACCGAGGACGGCTCCTTCGTGATCAACGGGGCTGACCGCGTGGTGATCTCGCAGATTCACCGCTCGCCCGGCGTGTACTTCACGTCGAGTTACAAGGGCATCAAGAAGATGTACACGGCGGCGATCATCCCCATGCCCAAGCGCGGTCCCTGGATCGAGCTGGAGATGAACGCGGGCGTGCTGGAGATGAAGGTCAACAAGCGCAAGTTCCCGGTGAGCCTGCTGCTGCGCGTGCTGGGCTACGACGACGCCCA
>NZ_KB906403.1:10000-174791 GCF_000381345.1 Deinococcus apachensis DSM 19763
CTCATCACCCAGCAGCCGCTCGGCGGCAAGGCGCAGTTCGGCGGCCAGCGCTTCGGGGAGATGGAAGTGTGGGCGCTCGAAGCCTACGGCGCGGCGCACACCCTGCAGGAGATGCTGACGATCAAGTCCGACGACATCGACGGACGCGACGCCGCCTACCAGAGCATCGTCAAGGGTGAGGAAGTCTCCGGCAGCACCATCCCCGAGTCGTTCAAGGTGCTCGTGAAGGAGCTGCACTCCCTCGGCCTGGACGTCGAGGTGCTCGACAACGGCGACAAGCCGGTCGACATCTTCGAAGGGATGATGCCGAAGCGCTGAGGCGCAGCGCGTCTCGTCCGAGGGTGGACGGTCACCCACCCGAAACCCTCGGATCCCCCAGCAACAACAAGCCTCTCTCACAGGAGAAGCCGTGAAAGATTTCAACAAGGTCCGCATCGCCATCGCCAGCCCCGCCCGCATCCGCGAGTGGAGCTTCGGCGAGGTCGAGAAGCCGGAAACGATCAACTACCGCACCCTGAAACCCGAGCGCGAGGGTCTGTTCGACGAGCGCATCTTCGGGCCGATGAAGGACTACGAGTGCGCCTGCGGCAAGTACAAGCGCCAGCGCTACGAGGGCAAGGTCTGCGAGCGCTGCGGCGTCGAGGTGACCTCCTCCAAGGTGCGCCGCTACCGCATGGGCCACATCGACCTGGCGACCCCCGCCGCGCACATCTGGTACGTGAAGGACACGCCGAGCAAGATCGGCACCCTGCTCGACCTGAGCGCCGGGCAACTGGAGAAGGTGCTGTACTTCAGCTCCTTCCTGGTGACCCAGCCCCTCAACGCGCAGAAGGACGGGCGCCCGCTCAAGCGCGGCGAACTCCTGAGCGACGACGAGTACCGCGAGCTGCGCTTCGGGCGGCAGGAGACGTACGCCATCCCCAACGGGCAGGAAGCCAACATCCGCGACGGCGAGTACGTGACCCGCGGGCAGTCTCTGGGCGGCAACGTCGTGAGCAAGATGGACGGCCTGGCGCAGTACCGCTTCCCCCGCCGCGCCGAGATCGCCTACGCCGAGCAGGTCGAGGCCAGCCTGCCGCTGCCCGCCGACGTGCTGGTGGAGCAGGAAGCCTTCCGCGCGGGTGAGATCCTCGCCGAGCTGGAGCAGGACGTTCAGATCACCTCCCCGGTGGACGGCACCGCGTTCCTGCACGACATGGGCGAGGACTCCGTCATGGTGGAGCTGCGGGACAGCGCCGCCGAGGAAGGCACTTGGGGCGAGGTGCTGGCCCGCGTGTACATCCCCCACGGCCTGAACGTGCAGGTCGCCGAGGGCGAGGTCGTGGAGGCTGGCGCCGTGCTGGCGAACGCCACTGCGGGCAGCCGCCTGCGTGTCAGCCGCGACAGCCGCCTCTCGAACGTCACCTTCCCCAAGAAGAAGGGGGACGTGAAGGTCACGGCCCACTGGACGCGCCGCGTTGAGTACCCCATCAACCCGACCATGCACGTGCTCGTCGGCGACGGCTCGGAAGTCCGCAAGGGCCAGAAGGTCGTCGGCGCCATCGACAAGGATGAGGAGGTCGTGGCCGAGGCCGACGGCGTCATCACCCTGCACGCGCCCGCGAGCATCATCGTCTCCAAGGCGAAGGTGTACTCGTACCAGGACGAGCCCCTCGTCGTGAACGGCGACCGCGTGGAGCCGGGCGACGAGCTGGCCGACTCCGGCAACCTCCGCAGCGAGATCAGCGGGCGCATCGAGATCGACCTCGTCCGCAAGCAGGTTCGCGTGATCGAGTCCTACGACTTCGAGGCCAAGATGGGCGCCGAGGCGGTCAAGGAACTCCTCGACGACATGGACCTCGACGTGATGGAGGCCGAACTCGGCGAGCAGATGAAGGATTCGAGCCGCCACAAGCGTGCCAAGGCCCGCAAGCGGCTGGAAGTGGTGCGCGCCTTCAAGCGCAGCGGCAACAACCCCTCGTGGATGATCATGGAGACGGTCCCGGTCATGCCACCCGATCTTCGGCCGATGGTGCAGGTGGACGGCGGGCGCTTCGCCACGTCGGACCTCAACGACCTGTACCGCCGCCTGATCAACCGCAACAACCGCCTGAAGAAGCTGATGAGCCAGGGCGCCCCCGACATGATCATCCGCAACGAGAAGCGGATGCTGCAGGAGGCCGTGGACGCGCTCATCGACAACGGGCGGCGCGGCTCGCCGGTCACCAACCCCGGCTCCGACCGCTCCCTGCGTTCGCTGACCGACCTGCTCGGCGGCAAGCAGGGCCGCTTCCGGCAGAACCTGCTCGGCAAGCGCGTGGACTACTCCGGCCGTTCAGTGATCGTGGTCGGCCCGCAGCTCAAGCTGCACCAGTGCGGGGTGCCCAAGCGCATGGCGCTCGAACTCTTCAAGCCCTTCCTGTTCAAGGTGCTCGAAGAAAAGGGCGAGGTCACCAACATCAAGCAGGCCCGCAAGATGCTGGAGCGCTACCGCGACACCCGCGACAGCGTGTGGGACGCTCTGGAAGAGGTCATCGAGGACAAGGTCGTGCTGCTCAACCGCGCGCCGACCCTGCACCGCCTCGGCATCCAGGCGTTCGAACCCGTGCTTGTCGAGGGTCAGTCCATCCAGCTTCACCCGCTCGTCTGTGAGGCGTTCAACGCCGACTTCGACGGCGACCAGATGGCGATCCACGTCCCGCTGAGCGCGCAGGCGCAGGCCGAGGCCCGCATTCAAATGCTCTCGGCGCACAACCTGCTCTCGCCCGCGAACGGCGAGCCCAACGTCAAGCCCAGCCGCGACATCATCCTCGGCATCTTCACGCTGACCCAGCTCCGCAAGGACAACCTGGGCGCGGGCAGCGAGTTCGCCAGCGAGCAGGACGCCCTGGCCGCGCTGAACGAGGGCCGGGTCGCGCTGAACACGCCGATCACGGTGAACGGCACCGAGACCAGCCCGGGCCGCCTGCGGTACGTCTTCTCCAGCCCCGACGAGGCGATCATGGCCGTCGAGCGCGGCGAGATCGACTACCAGGACCATGTCCGCATCCGGTTGAACGGCACGGTGTACGAGACCTCCGCCGGGCGCGTGATGTTCCGCCGCCTGGTGCAGGAGGCGCTGGGGAACCAGGCGCACCTGGTCGACACCCTGGTGAACCTCGACACCGCCTACGAGAAGGACCACCTCAAGGACATGATCATGGGGTGCTTCAAGCACCTCGGGATCGAGGCCACCGCCGGGCTGCTGGACGCCCTGAAGGACAGCGGCTTCCGCCTCTCCACGACTTCCGGCATCACCATCGGCATCGACGACATCGTGCTGCCGCCCAACAAGGCGGAGCTGCTCGCCGAGGCCGACAGCAAGCTCGCCGAGATCGAGCAGAACTACGAGTTCGGCTTCATGACCGAGGAAGAGCGGTACAAGCAGGTCGTGCAGCTCTGGAACGACACCACAGACGAGGTGAAGAACGCGGTCTTCGAGAACTTCAGCCGCAACTACCCCTTCAACCCGCTGTGGATCATGAGCCAGTCGGGCGCCCGTGGCAACCCGCAGCAGATCCGCCAGCTCGCGGGCATGCGTGGCCTGATGGCCCGCCCGGACGGCAGCACCATCGAGGTGCCCATTAAGGCGTCCTTCCGCGAGGGCCTGACGGTGCTGGAGTACTTCATCTCCACCCACGGTGCGCGTAAGGGTGGTGCGGACACCGCGCTGCGTACCGCCGACTCGGGCTACCTGACCCGCAAGCTGGTCGACGTGGCCCACGAGGTCGTCGTCCGCGACGTGGACTGCGGCACCACCGACTACACGGTGATCCCGCTGGGCGCGACCGACGAGCGCACGGGCGAGTGGCGCACCCGCAAGGGCAGCGAGATCGAGACGAGCATCTACGGCCGCACCCTGACGGCGGACGTGGACGTGGCGGGCCGCACCATCCCGGCCGGGCAGATGCTCAGTCTGGAGGATGTCAAGGCAATCACGAAGGACGCTAAGGCTATCAGTGAGGTGTTCGTCCGCACGCCGCTGAACTGCCGCGTGAAGGCGGGCGTGTGCCAGAAGTGCTACGGCTACGACCTCTCGCAGGCCAAGCCCGTCTCCATGGGTGAGGCGGTCGGTGTGGTCGCCGCCGAGTCCATCGGCGAGCCCGGCACGCAGCTCACCATGCGTACCTTCCACACCGGTGGTGTGGCGGGCGGCGGTGACATCACGATGGGTCTGCCCCGCGTGATCGAGCTGTTCGAGGCGCGCAAGCCCAAGACCCAGGCGGTCGTCGCCGACCGTGACGGCGTGGTCCGCATCGAGGAGGAGGAGGAGCGTTACCTCGTCCGCATCGAGGCCGAGGACGAGCAGTACTCCTCGAAGACCGCGATGAAGATCGGCAAGGCGCTGCGCCTGATCGTGCGCGACGGCGACCGGGTCGAGGCCGGGCAGCCGCTGACCCGCGGCGCGATCAACCCCCACGACCTGCTGCTGTACAAGGACACCGACGCCGCCCAGCGGTACCTGGTGGAGGAAGTGCAGCGCGTGTACCGCTCGCAGGGCGTGAAGGTCCACGACAAGCACATCGAGGTCATCGTCCGCCAGATGCTGCGCTACGTGGAGATCACCGACGGCGGCGACACCGACCTGCTCGAAGGGCAGACGGTCGAGCGCTGGGAGGTCGACCAGGCGAACGAGGCGCTGGCCGACGGCAAGACCCCGTCCTCCTGGAAGCCCGTCCTGCTCGGCATCACCAAGAGCAGCCTGACGACCAAGAGCTGGCTCTCGGCCGCCTCCTTCCAGCACACGACGCACGTGCTCACCGAGGCCTCCATGCGCGGCCAGGTGGACGAGCTGATCGGCCTGAAGGAGAACGTGATCCTCGGCAAGCTGATTCCCGCCGGAACGGGTCTGATGACCGTCCGCGAGATGCAGGTCGCCGACGACCGCACGCTGGAGAAGTACGGCGAGGAGGGCCGCAGCCCCGACTCGGTCACCGGCACCCAGCGCTACGACGACACCCGCCCCAGCAGCCCCACCCTGCCCGGCTACGCCGACTGAACCAGGGCTGAATTCAAAGACCCCCACTCGGCGACGGGTGGGGGCTTTTTTGTTGCCTGGATCTACACCTCGCGCGCCACCCGCTCCGCCTCATCGCTGTAGAGGGTGGCGTAGTGCTGCCCCAGGTTGACCAGAAACTGCATCTCCTCGTGGGTCGTCCGCGCGCTCAGCCGTGTCTCGAAACTCAGGAGGAGCGCCCCGTAGGCGAGGGAGGCCGCGCCCAGGATCGCCAGGACCACCGGGGCCGGACCAAACGCCGCGTCAAACAGAGCCCCCGAGCCGATCAGGATGCTCGTCAGCACGAGCAGGGCGACCGCCACGTACAGCGCCGTCATCGCCCGCTGGATGATGCGGCTGCGGCGGGCGAGGCGGGGAAGCTGACGGATGATCATGCGTTTTTCCTCGCGGGCGAGGGGTTCAAGCTGGCCGCTCTCGCTCACGAGCACCTTGAAGCGCGCGGTGAGATGACGGACTCGATCCGTCGTCCGTCCCAGGCGCGTACTCGTGCTCATGAGTAATGTGCCCGCGCCGCTGATGAGGACGGCGGGCGTGATCATCGCCGTCAGGACGCTGAGGTTCGGGTCGGCGGTCGCCACAGGTTCAGGGTAAAACGTCGGCGGTGGCGCGGCTGTCGGGTCCGGGCTACAGAGACATTCGCCCCGCCGAACGTGTCCCATCCCTTCCCCCTACTTCAGCCCAAGCAGTAGAATTTTCTGATGCAGTTTCTCCTCGACCTTCACCCCGATCAGTACCCGTTGGAGGGCTTCCGGTGGCGGCAACTGCTGGAGTGGGTCTTCGTGCAGGGCGTGGGGACCTTCGACGCCATGACGAACCTTCCGGTAGAGGTTCGCGCCGACCTCGCCGCGCGCTACACCCTGAACCCCTTTCGGGAAATCGAGACGGTTCGCAGTTCGGACGGCTCGGTCAAATACCTCTTCACTCTCAATGACGGCCGCCAGATGGAAGCCGTCTATATGCCCTACCTCGACCGCAAGACGATCTGCGTGTCCACGATGGTGGGCTGCCCCGCCCGCTGCGCCTTCTGCGCGACCGGGGCAATGGGCTTCGGCCGCAACCTGACGCCGGGCGAGATCGTGGCGCAGGTGCTTGCGGTGGCGGGCGGCGAGGGCGTCGCCCCGCGTGAGATTCGCAACCTGGTCTTCATGGGCATGGGCGAGGCCATGCTGAACTACGCCCACACCATGCAGGCCGCGCGTATCCTGCTGCACCCGCAGGCGCTGGGCATGAGCAAGCGCCGCGTAACCCTCTCCACCGTGGGCATCGCCAAGGGCATCCGCCAACTGGCGGCCGAGGACGACCTGGGCATCAAGCTGGCGATCAGCCTGCACGCCCCGGACGAGGAAACGCGGCGGCGCATCATCCCGACCGGCGCCGCGAACTCCATCGAGGAGATCATGGCCGCCGCCCGCGACTATCAGGCGGTGACCGGGCGCCGGGTGACGCTGGAATACACCATGCTGCGTGGGGTGAACGACCACCTGTGGCAGGCGGAACTGCTCGCCGATCTGCTGCGCGGGCTGGTCAGCCACGTCAACCTGATCCCCATGAACCCCTGGGAAGGCTCAGGCTTCGAGAGCAGCACAGAGGAGCAGATTCAGTCCTTTTACGATGTGCTGGAGGCGCGGGGCGTGGACGTCAGCGTGCGCCGCTCGCGCGGGAAGGACGCGGGGGCGGCCTGCGGGCAACTCGCCCTCAAACGTCCCGGCGCGGCCATCAGCGTTCCCGCCTGACTCCCCGTGTTCAACAGGCCTCCCCCCACCGGGAGGCTTTTTTCTTGCCCGCTCAATGAGGCGGGTGAGAAAGGATAAACCCCTTCCTGTCCAGCTCCTCCTAGAGCGTGAGAGAATCACGGCACCCAGCGCATTGCGCGTAAGGGTTCAGCAAGAACCTCTCGCCTAACCTGTTCACGTTCTCCCCCCCCTGGAGGCCCCCGGTGAATCAACGTAATCTCAAGCTGCTGCTCGGCCTGCTGCTGATGGGCACACCTGTCGCCTCGGCACAGACGCTACTCGACACGTCGGCGGCAATCTCCGTCCAGAACACCCTGAACCAGGTGGGAACGCCTGCCGTGCCGAAGGTTCCGGCCATCCCCGGAACTTCAACGCCAGCCACTATCCCCGACACCTCCACGCCTGCGGCCACCACACCTGCCGTTCCTGTCACGCCGCTCACGCAGGCGCAGCAGGCTCAACTCGCCCGGGCGCGGACGGCGCTGAACGCGGGACAACTCCCTCAGGCTCGCACGCTGTTCGAGGGGCTGATCGCGCAGAACTACGCGCAGCCGGAGCCGCACTTTGGGCTGGGTCTCACACTGCTCGCGCTGGGGAATCTCAAGGGGGCGGCCTTCGAGTTCACGCAGCTCGCCGCGCTGGCTCCCGACCGGTACGAGGCGCCGTACAACCTCGGCGTGATCGCCACCCGCCAGAAGCGCTATGCGGACGCGCTGGGGTTCTACGGGCAGGCGGCTACGCTGGCTCACGGCAAGGCCGGGCCCGCCAGCGAGCGGCAGGTGCTGGAGGCGCTCGCCGCCGAGCAGACCCGCGTCGGGGACTTCGCGGGGCTGAGCACCACCCTGACGCAGGTTGTGGTGCTCGAACCGAACGACGTGGACGCCCAGTTCCGGCTGGCGCAGGCCATGACGCTGGCGGGGCGCAGTGCGGAGGCGCTGCCCCAGGCCTACGCCGTCTTGCAGCGCCAGCCCAAGCGGGTGGACGCAGCGCTGCTGGTCGCGGATATCTACGTGGCGCAGGGGCTTCCCGACCGCGCCGCGCGGGAACTCGACGCCGCGGTGGGCCGCACGGGCAACGGGATGGACCGCGCCCGGCTGCTGCTCCGCAAGGCCGACGTGCTGGCCGCGAACGGCGACACGCGCGGGGCGGTCCTCGCCGCTCAGGCCGCCGCCCATGAGGACAGCCGCAACGCCGCCACCTTCGCCCGGTTGGGGGAACTGCGGGTTCTACGAGGCAACCAGCCCGAAGCCGCTGCCGCTTACGAGGTCGCGGTCCGCTTGGCGCCGAAAAACGCCGCGTACCGCACCGCGCTGGCCGCCCTGCGCCTCGCCCTGGGGCAGACCGCCCAGGCCGGGCGCGACGCCGCGCAGGCGCTGCGCCTGAAGCCGGACCCTGCCACCCTGGCCCGCGCCCAGTTTGTGCGGGGTGTGGCGGCCTACCGCCAGGGCCAGTACGCCCAGGCCAGGACGGCGCTGCGCTCCAGCGGTCAGCTCACCCCCAGCGCCGAGACCTACCTGTGGCTGGGCCTGAGCGCCTACGCCATGAAGGACTACGCGGGGGCCGCCGGAGCCCTGGGCGCGAGCGTGAAGCTTGACCCCACGCCGGTCGCGCGACAGAATCTCGCCTCGGCGCTGCTCGCCGCCGCCCGCTACACGGAGGCCGAGGCCGTGCTGCGCGGCCTGGTGAGTGACCAGCCGAAAAGCGGCGAGGCGTGGTATCTGCTGGGTCTGGCCCAGCGCGCCCAGACCCGTGAGCCCGAGGCCCGCCAGTCGCTGAAGACCGCCGCGAACCTGGGGCACGTCGCCGCGAAGGGGGCCTTGAAGTGAGCGGGGCGCAGGGTAAGGTGCGCCGCTGGCCCGACCTGCTGATCGGCCTGCTGGTCCTCCTGTTGCTGGGGGGCTTCGGCGTCCTGCTGCTGGGGCAACGCGCGCCCCAGGTGCAGGTGGCCCAGGCTCCGTCCCCGTCCACCTCCTCCACCCCGTCCGACACCCCCCCCCCACCCGTCATCCCCGGCGCGCCCGGAACGGACCTCGGGACCGGGACGACAGAGGCGACGACGGAGACGCCCGACAACTCGGCCACCGCGGGGCAGGATACCGGCTCCCCATCCCCCCAGGCCTCCACCCCGCAGACGGACAACCCCCCAGCGACCGCCGAGCCGTCTAACACGGCCCCCGAAGCGAGCGCTCCCAACACGACGACGGATCAGGGCAACATCGGCTCCGCTACCAGCACCTCCCCGGCGCCCACGGCCTCCAACTCCTCCGGTGCGGTGCCCGTGGTGCCCGCCGAGCCTATCCCGGCAGCCCCTGAAGCCCCGCCCACGCCCCAGGTTGATGTGCCCAACGCTCCACCGTCCTCCACGGTGGAGCCCTCGACTTCCGGGACGACCACCCCCGCTCCCGCCGTCCCAGCCCGCGCGGGCGGGGCCGTCGCCACGAGTGAGCAGCGCACACCGCTGCGGAGCGACTACCGCATCAGCCTGGGGACTTTCGGCAGCGAGGGCGCGGCGCAGAGCCGCACCGAGGGCGTCCGGACCCTGGGCTACACCGTCTACCCTATCGACGTGGGCAGCCAGGTCGTTGCGCAGGTCGGCCCTTTCGCCGACGAGGCCACCGCCCGGCAGGCCCTGGCGGACATTCAGCGCGTGTATCCCCGCGCCCTGCTGTACCCGCCCCGCAACCGCAGCCTGACGGGAGGCAGTGGGGACAGCGCGGCCAGCACCCCCGACACCACGTCCACCCCAGCCACCCCCACCCCCACCCCCACACCCGCGACTCCCGCCGAGCGCCCCACCTCCACCCCGGAAGCCACGAACACGCCCGAGACGCCCAGCGAGGCCACGACCCCGCCCGCCGCCACACCCGCCCCCGCGCCGAGCGGTCCCGTCTACCTTCAGGTCGGGGCCTTCGACCGGGTGGAGAGCGCCCAGCGGCTGGTGGGTCTGCTGCGCGACCAGGGCTACGCGCCCACCGTGAACGCCCCGGAGGGCGGCAAGGTGACCGTCTTGATCGGACCCTTCAGTGGCGAGGCCGTGACCGACACCGAGGCCAAACTGGACGCCAGCGGCTTCGACCACTTCCGGGTGCGGTGAGGCCATGACCGGCATCCCGACGGCCACCATCAGCCGCCTCGTGACCTACCTGCGAATTCTGGAGGGTCTGGAGGCGCAGGACGTGAGCCGCACGAGCAGCGGCGACCTTGCCGAACGCGCCGGGGTCACCGCCTTCCAGGTTCGCAAGGACCTCGCCTACTTCGGGCGCTTCGGCACGCGCGGCATGGGGTATACCGTACCCATCCTCAAGCGCGAGCTGCTGCGGGTGCTGGGCCTGAACCAGACCTGGAACGTGGTGATCGTGGGCGTGGGGCGGTTGGGGCAGGCCATTGCCAACTACCCCGGCGCCAGCGACTACCAGTTTCAGTACGTGGGCCTGTTCGACGTGAATCCCGATCTGGTCGGCCAGAGTGTGCGCGGCCTGCCCGTGCGCCACGTGGACGACCTGCGGGAGTTCGTCCGAACCACCCGGGTGGACATGGGCTTTCTCGCCGTGCCGCCCGAGCGCGCCCAGGATGCCGCACAGAGCCTCGCCGACGCCGGGGTGCGCGGCATCCTGAACTTTGCCCCCACCGTCATTCAGCCGCGCACACTGGAACGCTCCGGCCAGCAAGAAATCAGTGACGAATGGCGTGCTGTGATTGTGGAGAACGTGGATTTTCTGGCGGGGATGAAGCGTCTGGCCTTCTACATCCTGAATCCCCACCTGAAGACGGTCGAACCGGAGGAGAATGAATGAAGAGATTGGCCCCCCTCGCCCTGCTTTTCGGCTTAGTCCTGAGTGCTTGCGGGAGCGCACCGGGGCAGTTGTCCGGTACACGGGTATCCATTGGCGTCGCCGTGGATGACTCCAAGTCAACCGAGACTGCAACCAAGACCATTACGCCTGCTACAGACACAGCCCCTCAAAAGGTTTCCTGGACCATTACGTCTGGAAGCGGCGTGACCTTTACCTTCATGACCAGACCCGGTTCTGATGCAGTATACTTGACTGGATACCGCATTCTCAAAGAAACCATTACCACTGCTGCCGGAACGACAGTCCATGAGAATATGAGCGACGTCAACAAGATGGACCTGTATCTAACTTCAGGGTACACCTGCACTGCTCGGACTGCTCTCACCTCCTGCCCCACCAGTGGAAGTGATACTGCGCCTGCTAACGGCATCCCTGCCCAGCACGCCATCTATCTAGAAGGCGGGCTTGGCGGCTTGGCCCGGGCCACCGACGGTGATGTGTCCCAGGTCACCTCTGTAGAGTTTTACGGCATAAGCAGCAATGGGCAGCCTGTGGCAGTACGTGCGGACGGGGTTGTGAGCACTGGTCTACGACTTGGTGACGAGTGAGACCCAGCTAGCAATTGAACGCAAGACGAGAGGGTGGGGGACGCCGGTCTAGCGCCCCCCCACCCTCTCGTCTCGTTCAGAACTTGATCGAATACTCCGCGAACCCGTCCTCCCGAGTCCGCAGCAGCGTGGCTCCGGCGGGCAGGTTCTTCTGCGCGTTCGGGCTGCTGACGTACAGCAGGGTCACGCCGGGGATGGGCGTCAGCTTCCAGTTGTTGTCGGCAGTGGGGTTCACCGTCTTCTGGTCCTGGAAGAACTTGATGATCGCCTGGCGCGTCTCGTCGGGGGCCTGGAGGACGATGTTCTTGCCATCCAGGCCGGGGAAGGAGCCGCCGCCCGAGGCGCGGTAGTTGTTCGTGGCGATCACGAACTGCTGGTTCGGGTCGATGGGCTTGCCCTGGTACATCAGGTTCTTGATGCGGTGGGCGCCCTCGTTCACGACCTCACCCTTGCTGCCGTAGCGCGAGGGCTGGGTCACGTCGATCTCGTAGGTGACGCCGTCGAGGATATCGAAGTTGTAGGTGGGGAAGGACTCGTCCACCAGCGCCTGGGGCTCGGTCTTGCTCGGGTCAATCTGCTTGAACTGCCCGGCGGCGCGCTCCAGCCACTCCTGCACGCCCGCACCGTTCACCACGACGGCCTGGACCGTGTTGGGGTACACGTACAGGTCGGCGACGTTTTTGATGGCGAGCGTTCCGGCGGGAATGTCGGTGTAGTAGCTCGGGCCACTCCGGCCCCCGGCCTTGAAGGGCGCGGCGGCGCTCAGCACGGGCAGGTCCTTGTACTGGGTGTCCGCCAGCGCAGACTTGACGTAGGCGATCTGCGCATTGCTGACAAGCTGCACACTGGGATCGTCCTGCACGAGCGCCCAGTAAGAGGTGATGGGGGCCGCGAGGTCGGCGACCTTGCCGCGCACGTAGGCGAGGGTGCCCTCGTTGGCCTGCTTGACCGCTCGGGCGATGCGGGGGTCGGGCGTGACGAGGCTCTTCTTCGCCGTCTTGTCCCAGATGGGGCGGAGACTGGTGGTGCTGTCCGCGACCGTCCACTTCTGGGACTGGCGGTCGTAGTTGAGCTTGAGGTCCACGATCCCGAGGTCGTTGCCCCAGAACCCGGCCATCACGACGGGCTTGCCGTTGATGGTGCCCTTGGTGATGTCAGCGCCGGGAATGTCCTTGTACACCGGCCCGGGGAACTCCTGGTGGCTGTGGCCGCTGAGGACCACGTCGATGCCGTCTACCTTCGTCAGCTCGGTGGCGACGTTCTCCTGGCCGGGCTGGTAGTCAGCGTTGATGCCGGTGTGCGCGACGGCGACGATGATGTCCGCGCCCTTGGCCTTCATTTCGGGGACGAACTTGCGCGCCGCCTCGACGATGTCGGTGGTGACGATCTTGCCGTCGAGGTTGGACTTGTCCCACTGCACGATCTGCGGGGGCAGGAAGCCGATCACGCCAACGTTGAGGACGTAGGGGCGGCCTTCGGCGTCGTAGACCGTCTTGCGCTCGATCAGGTAGGGCGTGAAGGCGTTCTCGCCGGGCTTGCCGGTGCCGTTGTCCTTGTAGGTGTTGGCGCTCACGTAGGGCATAGGCGCGGCGGAGAGCACCTGCTGGAGGTAGGGCAGGCCGTAGTTGAACTCGTGGTTGCCCAGGTTGCCCGCGTCGTACTTCAGCAGGCGCATGGCCTCGTGCATGGGATGCAGTTGGCCCTCCTTGAGGGGCTGCACGCGCGCGACGAAGTCACCCAGCGGCGTGCCCTGGATCAGGTCGCCGTTGTCGTAGAGCAGCGTGTTGCGCTTCTCGTCGCGGGCTTGCTTGACCAGCGTGGCGGTGTACTCGAACCCGAACTCGCCCGTGGGCTTGTCCTGGTAGTAGTCGTATCCCAGCGCGTTGGAGTGCAGGTCGGTCGTTTCGAGGATACGCAGGTCGACAGTCTGCGCGCCCGCCGCGCCCAGCAGCAGGGCGGCCATCAGGGTCAGTTGCTTATGCACGCCCTGTAGAATACCCGGCTTTGTCAGGGCTGTGTAGACGGTGAAGGGGGCGCCAGAGTCCCCGGTCCAAGATCACGGGCCGCCCGCACACCCAGCAGGCCCAGGGTCAGATCGAACTCGGCGAGGACGTTCTGAAGGACCTCCCGCACGCCCGCCTCCCCCGCGATGGCGAGGCCGTAGGCGTAGGGCCGCCCCAGCAGCACCGCCCGTGCCCCCAGCGCGAGGGCCTTCGCCACGTCCGAGCCGGTGCGAACGCCGCTGTCGAAAAGCACCGGAAGGTTTCCCGCCGCGACCACGCCGGGCAGGGCGTCGAGTGCGCCGATCTCGCCGTCGATCTGGCGCCCGCCGTGGTTGCTTACGATCAGGCCGTCTACACTGCGCCGCACCGCTTCCCGCGCGTCGTCGGGGTGGAGGATGCCCTTGAGGAGGATGGGGAGGCGCGTCCACTCGCGCAGGCGGCTCACGTCGTCCCAGCTCAGGTCAGGGCGGGTGTAGGTGGCGGTGAAGCGGGCGGCGGCAGAGCGCATTTGGGTGGGTCTGAGGCCGAAAGTGCGGCCCTTGGCGGCAAGTTCCGCCCCGGCCCGGACGAGGGCGGGCGTGCGGGGAGGCTGCACGGCGGGGGCGGGCAGAGGTGTCTCCAGCCGTGAGCGGAACACCGGGTCGCTGAGGTACTGGGCGATGCCGCGTCCCCGCAGGAAGGGCAGGTGCCCCAGGTCGAGGTCGCGTGGACGCCAGCCCAGCAGCGTGGTGTCGAGGGTGAGCACGATGGCCGCCGCCCCGCAGGCCTCCGCGCGGCGCACGAAGGAGCGGGTCACCTCGTCGTCGGTGCCCCAGTAGAGCTGGAAGAGGCGGGGGCTCTCCCCCATCGCCGCGGCGCATGTTTCCATCGGCACGGACGCCTGGGAGCTGAAGATGAAGGGCACCCCCTCGGCCGCCGCCGCCCGTGCCACGGCGAGGTCGGCCTCGGGGTGGGCACTTTCCAGCACGCCGATGGGCGCGAGGAGGAGGGGCGCTGGGAGGGTGCGGCCCAGCAGGTCCACGCTGAGGTCACGCTCACGCGAACCACTCAAACGGCGGGGAACAAGCTTGACGCGCTCGAAGGCCGCGAGATTCGCCCGCATGGTTCGCTCGGCCCCCGCCCCACCCGCGATGTAGGCGAAGTCCGCCGGGTTAAGCTTTGCGCGGGCCGCCTCCTGCAACCGCTCGGGGGCGACCGGAACGCGGGGGCGCTCGCCGCCCAGCCCCCGCACGTACACCTGCGTCTGACGCGTCCTGCCCGGCCCGGACCCGATGTTGGTCATGGTTGAGGATACGGTCGGCCGCCCAGAACCGCTCAACGACTCCCTTCCACCACCCGGCGCGGCAACCCCACCAGCAGGGCGAGCGGTCCGGCGAGGAGCAGCCACAGGGCCGCCTCCACCCCGAAGTGCTGCGCGACCACACCCAGCCCCAGCAGGACCGCTCCACTCGCCATCCCCGCCACGCTGCCCAGCGCCATCACCGTGCCGCTGCGTTCGGGGAGCGTCGCGTACAGCCGCGCCTGCAAGACCGCGTACCATCCCGAATTGAGCATCCCCAGCAGGCCCAGCAAGGCGAGCTTGACGCCGAGATGGGGCACGAGCAGGAAGGCGGGGAACACCAGAACTGTTGCCCAGGCACTCATCCGCAGATAGCGAATTCCCGGCATCCGTTCCAGGAGTGGCAGCACGAGCACGTCGCCCACCAGACCCACGCCCGTCAGCACCGCGACCGCCAGGCCCGCCGCCGCTGGAGTCGCCCCCACCGCATCCACGAAGTACAGGGCCACAAAGCTGCGAAACACGTCCCCCGTCAGGTTCGCGCACTCCAACAGGACGAGCGCGGCCCGCACCTCGCCTCGTCGGAGCGACGCCACGACACCCCGCGCCGCGTCCCGCCAGTCGAGCTGCTCGGGGGCCTCCGCCCCGTGAGACAGTGCCGATGATCTCCAGGTGCCGACCAGCGCCACCACGGTCAACGCGGCGAGCAGCGCGAACACGGCCCGCCAACCCAGCCCCAACGTCACGGCGAGGCCGACGAGCAGCGGGCCAACCACGTTGCCCACCGATCCAGCCAGCGCCCAGCGCGCCATGTTCTGCTCGCGGCGGGACGGCTCGGCGTCCATGAGGGCAGCCTGCGTCAGACTGACGAACGCGCCCGAGGCGGGGTAGAACAGCACCAGCGCGGCGAGCAGCGGCCAGAAGCCCCCGGCGACCGCGAAGAGCGCGAGTGAGGCCGCGAAGCAGACGCCCCCACCCAGGATGAGCGCCCGCCGGTAGCCCAGGTCCGCGAGCAAACCCAGGAAGGGCTCGACGAGGTTGACGAGGATGCCGGGCAGGCCGAGCAGCAGCCCCAATTCGACGTACGAGAGCCCGAGGTCCTGGCGCACGAGCGGCCAGGCGGCCCCGGTGGCGCCGTCCACCAGCTCGTCGAGCAGTTCGACGGTGAGCGCGGCAGCCAGAAAGACGACGGTGAAGTTGAGTGGACGCGGGAGTGGGCGTTGGGTCACGGGTCTTTCCCTTTCACGAGAGCGGCGGTGGAAGCAGCAGCTTGTGAAAGGGGGCGGGGACAAGCCCGTGAAGACCGGCGGGCCGAAGATCAGGTCAGCCGTGCGGGGGCGCCAGGGGCGTTACCAGGGCGGGAACGTCATGGGTCAGTGTACGGCGCGGCGAGAGGAGCCGCAAAGCTCAGGTCCCCGAACGCCGTGGGAGAGTTCCTGTCGCCCAGGACGAGGTGAAGGGCCTCGCCCTCCAGTCAAGTCTGGGGATGCTTCGCCTGCGGCTCAGCATGACACTGTCTATACCCATGGCAACGGTTCCGCGCCTGCCTCATTGGAGAAGATGGGGCAACCCCCCTACCCCCGCCGCACCTGCGCCAGAATGCCCGCCGCGATCTCCTCCACGCTGGCGCTCGTCGTGTCGCGCACGGGAATGCCCGCTCTTTGAAAGAGGCGCTCGGCGCGGCGGACCTCGTGTTCGCACTGCTCCAGGCTGGCGTAACGGCTGTTCGGCTTGCGCTGGGTGCGGATGGCATGCAGTCTGCGGGGGTCGATGGTCAGGCCGTGCAACTTGGCGCGGTGCGGCTCCAGCGGGATGGGCAGCGACTCGCGCTCGAAGTCGTCCTCTGCCAGGGGATAGTTGCTGGCCCGGACCCCGTGCTGGAGCGCCAGGAAGAGGCTGGTGGGCGTCTTCCCGACACGGCTGACGCCCACCAGGATCACGTCGGCCAGGCCGTACTGGCGGTCGCCCAGCCCGTCGTCGGTGGCGAGGGCGAAGTCGAGGGCGTCCATCCGCGCCAGGTAGCCGTTCTGGTCGTGCATGTCGTGATAGCGGCCCACGCTGCGGGCGGCCCGCACGCCGAATTCCTCCTCCAGCAGGCCGAGACCTGGGCCGAGCAGGTCGAACACGCGGGCGGGGGCAGCCTCCAGCTCGCGCAGCACGGCGGGGTCGGTGATCGTCGTGAAGATCAGCGGGCGGTCGCCGCGTTCGGCCAGGGCCGCGACCTCGCGCGCCACTCCCTGCGCGGCGGCCACGCTGGCGACGAAGGGCCGCTGGAGGTACTTGAGGGGCTGATTCGGAAAGTGCGCGAGCAGGGCGCGGGCCGTGTTCTCGGCGGTCAGGCCGGTGTGGTCCGAGACGATCAGCACGGTGCGGGGCGGCGGGGTCATGGGGGCAGGGTGACATGGCCGGAGGCTCACCTCCCCAGAACCATGAAGGCTGTCCCCCGAAAGGTGGCAGGGTTGGGACGGCCCTCGGGTTAAGCTGGGCGGGCAGCCGATACACCAACCCCCGCCGCTTCCACGCGCGGGACTCCCTTCTACACGCGGAGGACACATGAATATGATTCGCTGGTTCCAGACACTAAGGATGACGGACGTGGAGGTCGTGGGCGGCAAGAACGCCTCCATCGGCGAGATGATTCAGGGCCTGGCAGGGGCGGGGGTGCGGGTGCCGGGCGGCTTTGCCACGACCGCCGACGCCTTCCGCGCCTTCCTGACCCATAACGGGATCGAGGAGAAGATCAACGAAAGGCTCTCCTCCCTGGACGTGAACGACGTGGTAGCCCTCACCGCCGCCGGTCGGGAGATTCGCGGCTGGGTGGAACAGGGCGAGCTGCCCGCCGAGTTGGAACAGGCTATCCGCGACGCATACGCGCAAATTACAGCGGAGGCCGGGGGCACGGAACCCGACGTGGCCGTGCGCTCCAGCGCCACCGCCGAGGACCTGCCGGAAGCCTCCTTCGCAGGTCAGCAGGAGACCTTCCTGAACGTGCGGGGCATCGACGCTGTGCTGCACCACGTCCGCCTCGTCTTCGCCAGCCTCTACAACGACCGGGCGATCTCCTACCGCGTCCACCACAACTTCGAGCATTCGGAGGTCGCGCTCTCAGCGGGCGTGCAGCGCATGGTCCGCACCAACCTGGGCGTGAGCGGCGTGGCTTTTACCCTCGACACCGAGAGCGGCTACCGGGGGGCGGTGCTGGTGACGGCGGCGTACGGGCTGGGGGAACTCGTCGTGCAGGGAGCCGTCAATCCCGACGAATTCTTCGTGTACAAGCCCGCGCTGAAGGCCGGGAAACGCGCCGTGCTGCGCCGCACGCTGGGGAGCAAGGCCAGGAAGATGATCTACGCCGAGGGGGGCGGCGTCGAATCGGTGGACGTTTCCGAGGCCGAACGTCGCCGCTTCTCCCTCTCGGACGAGGACCTGACCGAACTCGCCCGCCAGTGCGTGGCCATCGAGGAGCACTACGGCCGCCCGATGGACATCGAGTGGGGCAAGGATGGGCGCGACGGGCAAATCTACATCCTTCAGGCCCGCCCCGAGACGGTACAGAGCCGCGCTGGGCGAACGTTGGAACGCTTCGAGCTTCAGGGGAAGGGCGAGGTGCTGGTCGAGGGCCGGGCGGTCGGAAGCCGCATCGGCGCGGGCACCGTGCGTGTCGTCGGCGACCCTGCCGAGATGGATCAGGTGCGGGAGGGGGACGTCCTTGTCGCCGACATGACCGACCCCGACTGGGAGCCGGTGATGAAGCGCGCCAGCGCCATCGTGACCAACCGGGGCGGGCGCACCTGCCACGCGGCAATCATCGCGCGGGAGCTGGGGATTCCGGCGGTCGTGGGAACGGGGAACGCGACCCGTGAACTGCGGAGCGGGCAGGAGGTCACGGTCAGTTGTGCCGAGGGCGACACCGGCTACGTATACGAGGGCCAGCTCCCCTTCCGGGTCAACCGGGTGGAACTGGACGCCATGCCCGATGTGCCCATGAAGATCATGATGAACGTCGCCTCGCCCGACCGGGCCTTCTCCTTCGCGGCGCTGCCGAATGAGGGCGTGGGGCTGGCGCGGGTGGAGTTTGTCTGCTCGAACGTGATCGGCGTTCACCCCCGCGCGCTGCTGGACTACCCGGACGTGCCGGAGGACGTGAAGACCCAGATTGAGGAGAAGACAACCGGGTACGCCTCCCCGCGCGACTTCTTCCGCGAGAAGCTGGCGGAGGGCGTGGCGAGCATCGCGGCGGCGTTCGCGCCCAAACCCGTGATCGTGCGCCTCTCCGACTTCAAGAGCAACGAGTACGCGCACCTGATCGGCGGCCCCGCCTACGAGCCGCAGGAGGAAAACCCCATGATCGGCTTCCGGGGCGCCTCCCGCTACCGCTCGCCCGACTTCGCCGCCGCCTTTGCCCTGGAATGCGAGGCGATCAAGGCGGTGCGCGACGAGATGGGCCTGACGAACGTGCAGGTCATGATCCCCTTCGTCCGCACGGTGGCCGAGGCGCGGACGATCATCGAGATTCTGGAACGCAACGGCCTGAAGCGCGGCGAGAACGACCTGAAGGTCATCATGATGTGCGAGGTGCCAAGCAACGCCATTCTGGCCGAGCAGTTTCTGGAGCACTTCGATGGCTACTCCATCGGCAGCAACGACCTGACGCAGCTCACGCTTGCGCTGGACCGCGACTCCGGGCTGGTGGCGGACATGTTCGACGAGCAGAACGAGGCCGTGCTGGCGCTGATGAGTCAGGCGATCAGGGCGGCCAAGCGGCAAGGTAAGTACGTCGGCATCTGCGGACAGGGTCCTTCCGACCATCCTGCCCTCGCCGCGTGGCTGATGGAGCAGGGCATCGACTCGGTGAGCCTCAACCCCGACTCGGTCCTGAGCACCTGGCTCCACCTGGCGGGTGAGGTGAACGGGGAGCGGGAGACGGCGCGGGCGTAGGACTTCTTTCGCAAGAGAGGGACGGCCCACCCGGAGCCGTCCCTTTTTTTCTCCCCTTATTTCAAGCTGTCGGCGGTGACGATCTGGACCTTCGCCACCTGGGGCTGAAGCACGTCGTCGAAGCGCATGATGAGCAGACGCGACCGCTGCCGCTCGCCACTGGTCGAGAAGTTGACGGCACCCGTCACGGTCATGCACTTGGACTTGTCCGCGCTGAAGCAGGCGGGGAGGTTCACCTTGCGGACCGCCTCGCTGACCTGAGCGCGGGTGGGCACGTGGCCCGCCTGATTCGCGGCGGCCTTGATGCCTTCCAGGAGGACCATCATGGCGTCGTAGGAGTACACGGCCACGCCGCTCGGCGCCGTCTTGTAGGCCGCCTTGTAGCGGTCGGTGAAGTCCAGCGCGTTGGAAAAGGCGCTCACCGGGCCGAAGCCGGTGCTGTACACCACGCCCGCCCCCGCGATCCCCGCCCGCTGGAGGAAGCTGGGCGAGTCGAGGCCGTCCCCGCCCATGAAGGTCGCCTTGACGCCCGCCGCGCGCAGCGACTTGACGAGCAGCGAGCCGGTGTCGTCCGTGCCGCCGAAGTACACGACCGGGGCGCCACTCGCCTTGACCTGCTTGACGACATCGGTGATCTGGGCCGGAGTGGCAGCGGAGGCTCCCGTGTAGCCCGCGACCTTGATCCCGCGCTTTTTCAGGTTGCTGAGCAGGACCTTGGTCAGCCCGTTGCCATAGGCGGTGTTGTCGGAGATCACGAACACCGAGTTCGCCTTCAGCTCATCGGCGATGTATCCGGCCGCCGCCACGCCCTGCGCGCTGTCGGGCGACACGACCCGGTTGAAGTTCGTCCAGCCGTTCTGGGTCAGCCCGTCGTTCGTGCTGGTGGGCGACACGAGCGCGAGCCTGGCGGGCGCGAAGGCCTGCGCCAGCACGTTCGAGACGCTGGAATTCAGCGCCCCGACCACGCCAATCACGCTCTTGTCCGCCAGGATCGTCTTGGCGACCTGCCCGCCCAGCGCCGCCGAGGCCTGATCGTCGTAGGGGGCGAGGACGAGGTCGTACCCCAGCGCCCTGAACGCCCCTGCCTGCGCCCGCACCGCGAGTTCCGCCCCCCGCTTGACCTCGCTGCCGATGGCCGTCAGGCTGCCGCTCAGCGGGCTGACCGTCCCCACCTTGATCGTGGCCGCGCTCGCCCCGCTCGCCAGCAACAGCGCGGAGAGTGCTGCACCCTTGAACCAACCCTTGCTCTTTGCCTTCTGCATAATTCAAGCTACGAATCCTGCATAACAATGCTCTTACTCCTCCCACGTCTCGCCGAACAACGTGGGCTGGGGGGGTGTCGGCGGCCCGAGCCCGGCCACCGTAATCCCGACGAGGCGGACACCCCGACCGGCCAACAGCTCAGCGCTCACCAGGCGGGAAGCCACCCGCGTCAGGACTTCCGCCTCCCGCACAGGTTGGGGCAGCGTCACGCGCCGGGTGAGGAGGGTCCGGTCGTGGAACTTGAGTTTGAGGACGACCACGCGGCCCGTCACGTTCGCCCGTGCGAGGCGGCGCTCGACGGCTCGCGCCAGGCCCGGCAGGACCGCCCGCACCTGTTCCGGCGTATGCAGGTCGTCCGCATAAGTCTCCTCGGCGCCGATGCTGACGGGGGCGCGGTCCGGCTCCACCGGTCGGTCATCTTGCCCCCGGGCGATGCGGGCGAAATGCTCGCCCACACGGCCGAAGAGGGTGACCAGCGTCTCGGGGGGCGTGGCGCGCAAGTCCGCCCCCGTATGAATGCCATGCGCCGCGAGCTTGCGGGCCGTCGCCGGGCCAATGCCATGGAAGTCGGCGGTGGGGAGGGAGGCCAGCAGCACGTCCGCCTGCGCGGGCAGGAGCACGGTCAGGCCGTCGGGCTTGTTCCGCCCGCTCGCCAGCTTGGCGAGGAACTTGTTCACACTGACCCCCGCCGTGGCGGTGAGATCGGTGGTCGCCCGAATCTCCGCGCGGATACTCCCGGCGATGCGGGTGGCGCTCGGCCCGCCGATGAGGGGAGCCGTCACGTCCAGATACGCCTCGTCCAGCGAGAGGGGCTCGACGAGCGGGGTGTAGCGCCGGAAAATCTCGCGGACCTGGGCGCTCACCTCCCGGTAGGCCTCGAACCTCGGCTCCACGACGAGCAGATCCGGGCAGCGTTCGAGCGCGTGGTAGAGCGGCATCGCGCTCCGCACCCCGAAGGACCGGGCCTCGTAACTCGCGGTGAGGACCACACTGCGTTTGCCGCCCCAGGCGACGGCGAGGGGCCGCCCACGCAGCCGGGGGTCGTCCCGCTGCTCCACGGACGCGTAGAAGGCGTCCATGTCCACATGGATGATCTTGCGCGTCCCCTCCCCCACCACAGGTATTCAGGGTTCGAAGTGCAGGTAGATCGCCTTGAGGTACTCCGCCTCGGGGAAGGCGGCGTGGTGGTCGGGGGCGTGGCGGCTGGTCCGCAGCTCGCGCCAACGGCGGCTGCTGCGGCGGGCCACCCCCCGCACGGCCTCGAAGAATTCGTCGGCGCTGACGTGGGCGGAACAGGAGGCGCTGACGAGGATGCCGCCCGGTGCCAGTCGGCGCAGCCCGTCCGCCGCCAACTTCGCGTACGCGCGGATCGCCCCGGCCCGCTCCGCCTCCCGCCGCGCCAGGGAGGGAGGGTCAAGGACGATCAGGTCGAACTCGCGCCGCGTCCCTGACAGCCAGTCGAACACGTCCGCCTGCACCGTCTCGTGGCGGCAGGCGGCGATGTGCGGATCGGCAACGTTCAGGGCGAAGTTACGCTCAGCACTCCTGAGGGCGTGCGCGCTGATGTCGAGGCTGACCACGTCGGTCGCCCCACCGCGCGCCGCGTACAGCGAGAAGCCCCCGGAGAAGGAAAAGGCGTTTAACACCCGCCGCCCCTTCGCCACGGCCTCCACCCGGCGGCGGTTCTCGCGCTGGTCGAGGAAAAAGCCGGTCTTCTGCCCGCGCACCACGTCCGCCTCGAAATGCAGGCCCGACTCGCGGAAGATCACCGGCCCGTCGGGTTCCGTGCCTACCAGCGTCTCCCCGTCGTGTAGCCCCGCCTCCTCCGCCAGCGTCTCTATGTTGCGGCTGAGGCGCACGACCACCCGGTACTTCGGGAAACGCTCCTCCAACAGCCGCAGCAGCAGGGACAGGTGGGGAAACCAGGCCGCCGTGTAGAGCTTCAGGACCAGCGTGCGCGAGTAGCGGTCGAGAACGGCACCGGGAAAGCCGTCGCTCTCGCCGTTCAGCACCCGGTAGCCGTCCGTCTCCGGCCCGAAGAGCGCCGCGCGGCGGTGGACGGCCGCCTCCAGCCGGGCCTCCCACCACGCCTCGTCTACAACCACCGGCAAGCCCATATGCAACACCCGCAGCCGCAGCGGCGAATGGGGGTCATACAGGCCGAGGGCGAGAAAACGGTCGCGGCGGTCGTACACCACGGCGAGTTCCCCGGCCTCGCCCTCGCGGTTCTGCTCGCGCACGCTCGACTCGTACAGCCAGGGGTGCCCCGCGCGCAGATGCGACTCCGCCGTGGCCGTCACACGCAAGCGTAGGCGGGGGCGGGCGGGGGAAACGGGCTCAGGCATCGCCGCCAGGGTAGAGGTTCCCCAGCCCCTCCGCCAGCGCCCGGACCACTCTTCCGGAGCCTCCCCTCATTTGGGGCACTGTGAGAGGTCGTTCACTGGACAGGCTCTCGTATTGAGCGCAGCAGGGCCGAGGGGAACCAGCTTCATCGTGAGCTTTTCCAGGACGGACAGGCACAGCTTCGGGACGGTGCTGCTGGCCCTCGCGCTGGCCTCGCTGATCGTGCTGTGGTAAGCGCGGCGGAGCCACTGGGTGCAGGGGAGCGAGAACACAGGCCGCACCACTGGAAGCAATCCGCTCATGCCGCATATGCGGCAACAGCGAAAGTCATCGACCTTTACGCTGAGGGGGTGATGAAAAAACTGGCCCTACCCATTCTCGGTGCTGCCCTCCTACTCGCCTCGTGCGGTGGCAGTGAGACGCCGACGACGGACACGACTGCCCCCACCGTGAAGCTCTCGGGCATGTCACCCACCACGCCGGGCGACTTCACGCTGACCGCCTCTACCTCGGATAATGTCGGCGTCACGAAGGTCGAGTTCTACCAGGGCAGCACCCTCATCTCCACCGATACCGACGCGCCTTACACAGCCACCTTCACTGTGGACCAACGCAACAACGGCTCAGTGAGTTTCACCGCCAAGGCTTACGACGCGGCGGGCAACGTGGGGCAGGGTGGCCTGAACACGACGATCAACATCAATACCCTGTATCAGGGGGACTGGGTGTGGGTGGCCGTCGACTCCTCCAACAATGTGGTGGCTTCCGGCCTGACCACCCTCTTTAGTCAAACCGATGTCGACACGGGCACTCTGGCGCTCGGAGTCTATGGAAAGAACGTGGCTCCCGGTGATTTCAAAAGCGACGTGGGGCTTGAGGGATTGACCGTCATGGGGCCAGTGACGGACTCCGGGCAACTTCAGGTGCGCCTCGTCCGCGATCCAGAGAACAAAGACCTTTTTATCCTGGCCGACGACGATGACAATGCCCTCGAAACTCAGCAGGGCAGGCCGTTCTTCTTCGATGACGACGCGGAGCTTCGCGCCGACCCCACCAGCAGTCGGGCCGTTGCCTTCGGTATGAGCCAGGTCAGCACTACCCCGTCTCTCGAGGGCCTGTCCGTGTCCGCTGGTGGCTTCTCGGCACAAAGCCGCCCTCAACTCCAGGTGGCAAAGCTGATTCGCCAGGCCAGTGCGCTGGCCGCGTCCGCCAAGACGCCGAACGGGGCAAGCACCAGCTTCACCGCTGGGCAGCTGTTTCCCCTCGTCCAGAAAGTGGCCGCCGCGCGCTGACCGCTCCTGCCACCCGGTAGGAACCAGCAAGGGAAGGGGCCACCGCCCGGGCGGTGGCCCCTTCCCAGCAGTTCTGAAGTGTCAGTCCGCCGCCTGTTCCCCCGCGCCCTCCTCGGGGAAGACCTCGATCACGCCCGCCGCGCCCATGCCACCGCCAATGCACATGGTGATGAGCGCCTTGCCGCCGCCCCGGCGCCGCAACTCGTAGATCGCGGTCGTGGTCAGCTTGGCGCCCGAGCAGCCCAGCGGGTGCCCTAGGGCGATGGCACCGCCGTTCACGTTCATCTTCTCCTCGTCGAAGCCCAGTTCACGGGCCACGGCGAGGCTCTGGGCAGCAAAGGCCTCGTTCAGCTCGATCAGGTCGATGTCGTCCAGGGTCAGGCCCGTCTGGGCGAGCACCTTCGGGACCGCGCGCACAGGACCGATGCCCATGAGTTCCGGCTCCACGCCCGCCACTGCGAAGCCCAGGAACTTGGCGAGCGGCTTCACGCCGAGTTCCTGCGCCTTATCGGCACTCATCACGAGGACGGCGGCAGCCCCGTCGCTGAAGGGGCTGGAATTCGCCGCGCTCACCGAGCCGGTCGCCTTGAAGGCCGGGCGCACCTTCGCCATGTCCTCCAGGTTGGCGTCCCGGCGAATCAGCTCGTCCTTGTCGAAGGTGACGGTTGTGCTGGTGACCTTCGTGCCCTTGAGCTTGTCTACCTGCACGGGCACGGGCACGATCTCGGCGTCGAACTTGCCGGAGTCCTGGGCCGCCGCCGCGCGCTTGTGGGAGCGGAGGGCGAACTGGTCCTGGTCCTCCCGGCTCACCCCGTACTTGGCGGCCACGTTCTCGGCGGTCAGGCCCATGCCGATGTAGGCCCCGGGGCGCTCGTCCACGAGGTCAGGGTTGGGGCTGGGGTTGTGGCCGGTCATGGGCACCATGCTCATACTCTCCACGCCCCCGGCGAGCATCACATCTGCCTGCCCGGTCTGGATCGCCGCCGCCGCCATGGCGATGGTCTGGAGGCCGCTGGAGCAGAAGCGGTTGATCGTCACGCCGCCCACGCAGTCGGGCATCCCCGCCCGCAGCGCGGCCATGCGCGCCACGTTCAGGCCCTGCTCGGCCTCGGGGATGGCGCAGCCCATGTACACGTCCTCCACGATGGAGGGGTCCACGCCCGCGCGCTTCACGGCCTCGCTTAGCACGAGGGCGGCGAGGTCATCGGGGCGGGTGTTGGCGAGGGTGCCTTTGACGCCACGCCCCACGGGGGTACGAACGGCGGAAACGATAACAGCATCACGCATTAGGGTTCTCCTTCTCCTGGGGGATGGTTTTCTGTCCCGATACCGCCTTGAGAAAACTATTGACACTCATCTCAGGGGGCGTAGCAGGGACAACGAGGTCGCTGTTCAGAACCACATTTTGCATCTGATCTAAGAGGCAAAAAGTGCTACCCAACCAAGCGTGGATGGTGGTCAAATTGTCATCTCGCCCAATTTCGGGTTGCCCACCTATTGGCCCGGTGATCTCCAGAACGTAATGAACACCTACTTGTAGCTCGTACTCCTCAGCCCAAGGCTCAACGACCAGCCTTTGCCCTTGTGTTTCGGCCACAAGAGGAACGTTGACTGTACGGAGATTAGCCTTGGACATAGCTCCGCCCCAACACCCGCGCCACGAACCCCTCCAGCACCGCGTCATATCTCTCCGGGTCAATGTTCCAGCAGCGGATGTGCTTGGCTCCCTCGACCCGGTGGTACTCCACCAGATCGGGGCGGGCGGCGGCCAGAGCGTCTGCCTGTCCCACAGGAATGGTGCGGTCGCGGGTGCCGTGCCACAGGAGGATGGGCACCCGGAAGGTGGGGGCGGCCCTGATCTGGTCCACCGCGTCGAAGTCCTGGCCGGACCGGCGGGTGACGACGTACTGCACGAAGGTCGCCATATGCCGCGCCACGAAGGGCGGCAGGCCGTACCGCTGCCCCTGCCACCGAATGGTCGCGCGCCAGTCGAGTACCGGGCAGTCGAGCATCACGCCCAGGACGGGGAGGGGGAACGGCTCGTGCTTCGGGCGCAAGACGCTCAGGACGATGTTGCCGCCCATGCTGAAGCCATACAGCACCGCCCGCCTGTACCCCGCCTTCCTCGCCCACTGCAGGGCGGCTATAACGTCCTCAGCCTCCTCGTCGCCCAGGGTGTGGTAGCCGTTCTCGGTGCGCGGGGCGCCATAAGCGTTCCTGAACGTGACGAAGAGGGAGCCCGCGCCCGTCCGCCGCAGCGCCGGAAGCATTCTGAGCGCCTGCGACCGCTGCCCGCCGTGCCCGTGCACGACGATTACGAGGGCATCACGTTCGCCGGAGGCGGGGGGGATGTGCCAGGCGGGCATGTCTCCCAGAGTTGTCTTTACGGCGGTGTCCTCGTACCCCACGCCCAGTTGTGCTGGGGTGCCGTTGTAGACGAAGGAGGAGGCCCAGGCGAGGGCGCCATTGGGCACCACGCCGCGTTCCTCCTGAATATCCCGGCGCACCAGCGTGCCCATGATTCGGGCAGGACTCAGGACCGCGTGCCCCCGGTTGGGGCGGAGTGGAACAACGCCTATTACGCCCCTTGAAAGCGTCTCCGGCAGCGCGGGCAACCACACCGAGTTTCCCCGCCGCCCTATGGCGACGAACACGCCCTTTACCCGCCGTGTTTTGGAGCGCAGGGTGATGTCGGCACCGACGAACGCCCCAACGCCCAGCAGGGCAGCGTAGCCCACGGCAGCCCAGGCGGCGACGTGGCGCTTGCGGACATGGCGCAAACGGTCGAGGAGGCGGGGACGCTCGCTCACACTTAGTTCCTTAACGGCTTGCCCGTCTTGAGCATGTGGGCGATGCGGTCCTGGGTACCCTTCTTGCCCAGCAGGGTGAGGAAGGCCTCGCGCTCCAGGTCGAGGAGGTGCTGCTCACTCACCTTCGCGTTCCGGTTGTTGCCGGTACCGCCGCTCAGGACGCGGGCGAGTTGCTTGCCCACCTCGGCGTCGTACTTCGTGGCGTACCCGCCCTCCGTCATGCCGTACAGGGCAAGCTTGACGGCGGCGATAGCGGCGTCGCCCATCACGGGGATGTCCTGGCGCGGCGTGGGCTGCACGTAGCCGGGCGCCAGGGCCAGCACCATCCGCTTGGCCTCCTCGATGATGTGGTTCCTGTTCATGGCGATGGTGTCGTGGTCGCGCAGGAAGCCGAGCTTGCGGGCCTCCAGAGCACTCGTGGACACCTTGGCCGTGCCGATGAGTTCAAAGGCACGCTGGACGGCGGGTAGCAGAGGCTGGTTCGGCTGGAGCTGGTCCGTGAAGCGCAGCAGCATCTCCTTCGTGCCGCCGCCGCCGGGAATTAGGCCCACGCCCACTTCCACCAGGCCCATGTACAGCTCCGCGCTGGCGACAATGTGGTCCGCGTGGATGGAGAACTCGCAGCCACCGCCGAGGGCCAGGCCGAAGGGCGCGGCGACCGTGGGGTGGGGGCTGAAGCGCATGGAGGTGGTGACCTGCTGGAACTGCTTGATCGCGCTGTCCAGCTCGTCCCACTCCTCGTCCTGCGCCTGCGACAGGATCAGGGGAAGGTTCGCCCCCGCGCTGAAGTTCTCGCCCTGGTTGCCGAGGACGAGCCCGGCGTACCCCATCTCCTGCACGAGCTTGTGGGCATCCTGCACGGCGCGGAGCTGATCTTCCCCGAGGGCGTTCATCTTCGCGTGCCACTCGACGAGAAGCACACCGTCGCCCAGGTCCACGACGCTCGCGCCGGGACGCTTCTTGACGACCCTCGTGGCGTCCTTCTTCAGGTCGGTCAGGATGAAGTAGGGCGCCTCATACTTGGTGGGCTCGCCCGTCGGAGTGACCGTCTCCCCGTCCTGGTAGAAGCGCTCGCGGCCCGATTCCTTCATCGCCTGGAGCAGGGGCGGGAGGGTGCGGCCCTCGGCCTCCAGGTTGGCGATGACGGTCTGCACACCCAGCGTGTCCATCGTCTCGAAGGGGCCTTCCTCCCAGCCGAAGCCCCACTTGAGGGCGTTGTCGATGTCCTGAAGACGGTTCGACACTTTCCCCGCCATCTTCGCGGCGTACCAGAAGCCGTCGTTCATCACGCCGCGCAGGAAGTCGCCCTCCCGGCCCTCGGCGTTGTAAAGAGCCTTCACCCGCTGAGCGAGGGGCTGCCCCTTCACGGCCTCCACGGCGGAGACCTTCACCTTGCCGCCGTCCTCGTACTCCAGCGTTTCGAGGTTGAGGCTAAGAATTTTGGTCTTGCCCTTCTCGTCCTTCGTCTTCTTGTAAAAGCCGCTGCCCGTCTTGTCGCCGAGCCACTTCTTCTCCTCGACGAGCCGCCTGAAGGTGTCGGTGAGGCTGAAGTCCTCGTCGGGCAGCGTGACGCGGTTCAGGTCGTTCGCCACGTGGTAGATGATGTCGAGCCCACTCAGGTCGGCGGTACGGAAGGTCGCACTCTTGGCGCGGCTCAGGACGGGGCCGGTGAGCTGGTCCACCTCGTCGGGCGTCAGACCGGTGCGCTCCATATGTCGCATCGCGCGGACGATGCCGTACACGCCGATGCGGTTGGCAACGAAGCCCGGCACGTCGTTGGCGACCACGATGCCCTTGCCCAGCGTGTGCTCACCGAACTCGGAGAAGGCGCGCAGCACGTCGGGATCAGTCTTCGGCGTGGGGATGACTTCGAGGAGGTGCAGGTAGCGCGGCGGGTTGAAGAAGTGCGCGCCGACAAAACGCCGCTGGAAGTCCTCGCCCCGGCCCTCGATCTGGAGGTGCATGGGGATGCCGGAGGAGTTGCTGGAGATGATCGCCGTCTTCTTGGCGACGCCCTCGACCCGCGCCCACAGGTCGCGCTTGGCGTCGAGCTTCTCGATGATCGCTTCCAGGATCCAGTCAGCGTCCTTGAGCTTCTTCAGATCGTCTTCCAGGTTACCCGGCGTGATGAGGGCGGCACGGGCCGGGTCCATGAAGGCGGCGGGGCTGGCCTTCAGCGCCCGCTGAATCCCCTGCTTCGCCAAGAAATTCCGGTCCGGGTTGTCGGGCAGCACGATGTCGAGCAGGGTGACGGGGATGCCCGCGTTGGCGAGCTGCGCGGCGATGGCGGCACCCATCACGCCCGCGCCGATCACGGCGGCTTTCTGGATGCGGTACGGCTGATTCTTCATGCGACCTCCTGCGGCAGCCAAGGGCTAAAATCTTGAACTCGGTCCAAAGGTTAGGACGCCCCGTGACGTTTGTCCACCGGGCGGGGCACAAAGGGGCGGGATCAGCGGGCGGCGAGCCAGGACCGGGCGGCGGTCTCCAGCGCGGCGAAGGAGGGGAAGTCGACAGCCCGGGCGGCAGCGTCGGCATTCCCCGTTTCCGCGAACGCCTGGGCGAGATGCCACGGCCCTTCCTCGCCCCGAGTCCCGGCCAGGAACTCCACCACCCCGAGCCCCTGGCGGTAGGCGTTGTCCCAGCGGCCTTCGGGGACGGAGGGAAAGTCGGCCAGTTCGGCCAGGGATATCCAGCCGGAGCGGGCGTAGGCGTTCGCGCGGCTCTGCCACGCCTGCCAGCCGGGGGCGGACACGAAGGCGTGGGCCGCGAAGTTCGCCAGCCCCTCGTGCAGCCACCAGGGAATGCGCTTGTCCCGGCCCTCCCCCGCCGCCAACCCCACGGCGAGGTGGGTGAATTCGTGGGTCAGCAGACGCAGGGTCTCGCTCTCGACCTCCCCGGGAGAGCCACCCGGCATCACGAGCTTGATCGCCTCGCCCGGCTCGTTCCAACCCGCGACGGGGGGCAGGGAAAGATACACGCTGGCGCTCAGGCGTGGAGCATCCGGGTAGACCTTGACCACGGCGTCCCCGGGAACGGTCAGGCCCAGCACGCTCTTCACCTCCTGGGCCGCGCGGGTCAGGAGGGGGGCGAGGGGCCCCGCACGCTCCGGCAAACCCGGCACCTTCAGGGCGAGCAAGGTGCCCGTCCCCGTCTTGATCGGCTCGAACGCTTCCCCCGCGTAGCGCCACACTTCTCCCACGCGCACGAGTTGTACCGGCAGCGTGACCCGGCTCGTCCGCCCCGGCACGCGCGTCCATGCGAGGGTGAGGTCGGCCTCGGCCCGGGAGCCCTGCTGCCGAAGGTCGCTGAAGGTGTAGGTCACGTCCCTGGGCGGCTTACGGGTAAGGTCCGCCGCGAAGTTGGCGCCCTCGACAGCGAAGGTCCCATCTGGAGCGAGCAGATTCCGATAGGCCGAAACGTTCCCCGCCCGCGCTGCTTTCTGGAGCGCCGTCGCCAACTCCTGCGGGGTCCGTTGGGCGAGGGCGGCGGGGCACAGCAGCGTGAGGCCCACGAGCAGGGCGGACCGAAGTGTCATGCTCCAGCTTAGGGCGGGGGTGGGAAGTCAGATCGTGCCTCCGATCTGGACGCAGGACGCGGGCCTCCTGTCCGTCCTCCCCAGGATCAGCTCGAACTCCGGGTCACGGGCGACCTTCGTCCGCAGCCCCACTCGCTCATGGCTAGACAGGAGGGCCTTTTAGATCGCCTTTACGAAGTGAGCAAGTTGCTGGAGAGGAGTACAGTAGGGACAAACCCCTCAGCTTTTCTCTGTTCTCCTGCTCCCCCACAGCCGGAAGTAGACCCGGTTGGAGCGAAACGCCCTCCGTCCAGGTGGGCGTTTCTTGTGGTGGGTTAGATGAAGCCCTTCACGATGTACACCACCACCAGCCCTCCCAGTGCCGCGAGCGCCGCAATGCTGAGACGGCGGTCCCGGTTCCATGCCGCGGCGGCGGCCCACACGGCAGCCAGAACGGGCACCAGCCCCACCCACGAGACGCCGACGACGGCGAGGCCAGGAAACAGCACGCCGAGCGCGAGGAGCACCACGCCCACCCAAAAGCCCGCGGGATAGAGCCAGGCGGGAAGGCCCGCGAGTTCGGTGTTTTTCGGTCGCTCGGGAGTCATCCGTGCCCCCAGTATTTCCAGAGAAGTTGCCCCGCGGTGAAGATCAGGAGCAGGCTGAAAAACAGCTTGAGCTGCGCGGCGGGAATCCGGCTTTGCAGACCGGCCCCGGCCCGCGCCCCCACGAGGACACCGAGGGCGACTCCCGCCGCCAGCCGCACGTCGAGCAGGCCGCCCGCCTGGTACACCAGCGCGTTCCCTACAGCGGTCAGGCCCATGATGAAGGTACTCGTGGCGATGGCCTGCCGGATGGGCACGCCCGCGAGCAGGTTCAGGACGGGCACCTGCACCGTCCCGCCCCCGATGCCCAGCAGGCCGCTCATGATGCCCGCCAAGGTCATCGCCGGGGGGACGAGGCGGCTCGGAGCGCGCTCGACCTCCACCCGTTTCAGGCCGCGCAGCAGGTTGTAGGCGGAGTACAGCAGCAGCAGGGCGAACACGGTCGCCACCGCCCGCGCGGGGAGGACCAACCCCAGGAAAGAGCCGATCGCGCCGCCCAGGATGGTGTACGGCGAGAGCAGGTAGCCCGTCCTGGCCCGCACCAGCCCCTGTTGCAGGTAGCTCGCCGCCCCGCTCAGCCCCACCGCCAGCACCCCGATCTGCGACACGGCAACCGCCTGCTGGATGGTGATGGGGTGTCCGAAGTGCGGCAGCACGAACTCCAGCGCGGGCACCACGACCACGCCGCCGCCCAGCCCCAGGATCGCGCCCAGCACCCCGGCGAGCAGGCCCACGCCGATCACGGCGAGCATCAAGAGAGGATCACGGGAGGGAGGCTAACACGGGCGAGGGGCGCGGGAAACCAGGCCTTTCTTCAGCAACGCGGGCGGGCCACAGTGCGAGGCTGTGACCCGCCCTGTGCGTTCCTTACAGGATGCGCCGCGTCACGAGTTCCGAAACGCCCAGGCTCCCCAGCAGCACCAGCCCGGCGAGCGCCGCGAGGAAGCCCGAGACCTCGCGCGCCTGAACGGTCCAGCCCAGTGAGCGGCCCAACTCGCGGTAGATCGAGCTGAGCTGGGAGGCCGAGCGCGCCTCGGAGTAGTGGCCCCCGGTGGCGGTGGCGATGCTCTTGAGGGTCTCGGCGTCGAAGCCGCCCTGAAAGCTGTTCCAGCGGTTGCTCCGCAAATCGCCGCCCACCGTACCCAGCCCCACGGTGTAGACCTTGACCCCGAGCTTCTTGGCCTGGGCCGCCACCTCCAGTGGGTCGCTGCCGGTGTTGTTGCGCCCGTCGGAGAGGAGCACGATGGCTGCCGGGGGCCGGTCCTGGGCGGTTGCCGCCGCCTTGGCGTCCCGACCCGGCAGGGCCTGGAGCGCCGTCAGAAGCCCGTCCCCGATGGCGGTGCGGGGAGCCACGCTCAGGTTGTCGATGGCCGCGAAGACCCGGTCGTGGCGGGAGGTGGGCGGGGTGTGGAGCACGGCGTCTCCCGCGAAGGAGACCAGGCCGACCCGCGCGCCCTGCGGCAGCGCCCGGATGAAGCGCCGGGCGGCCTCCTGCGCGGCGATGAAGCGGCTGGGCTCGATGTCCTGCACCTCCATGGAGCGCGACACGTCGATGGCGAGCATGATGGAGGTGCGGTTGTCGGGCAGCGGCAGCGGCGCGGTGGGCCGGGCCAGGGCGAACAGCGTCAGGGTCAGTGCCCCCAGGTACAGCAGCGCGGGCAGGTGGCGCCGCAGCGGTCGGGGACGGCCCGACGCCTGCGCGAGCAGCCGCAGGTCCGGGTGCAGCGCGGCCGCCTGGGCGGGCCTGACCAGCCCCCGCAGGTACACCCACACGAACAGGGGCAGCAGCACCAGCGCGGCCAGCGCCCAGGGCCAGAGAAAGGTCATGGGGACACCTCCAGGGAGGGAAGCGGGGTGGCAGTCACGGCACCCTCCGCTGCCAAGCCAGCGCCAGCCCGCCCCCCAGCAGCAGCAGCGCGGCGGCGAGGCCCGCGAGCGGGGCGGCGAGGCCCAGATCTCCCGGCGACCAGCGCACCGCCGTGCCCAGGTCGCGGTACAGCTCGCGCAGCCGCTCGGGCTCAGGCGGGGAGAGGAATTGTCCGCCGGTCAGGTCGGCGAGTCGGGACAACTCGCGGGTGTCGAACGGAACGAAGACGAGCTGCCCCTGTACCTGGCTGACTGCCCCGCCCTCCTGCCCGATGGCGACCGCGTACAGCTTGACCCGCTGGTCCGAGGCGAAGCGCGCGGCGATCAGGGGATTGGCTCCCCGGTTCGAGATGCCGTCCGAGAGGAGCAGGATCGCCCCCGGCGGAAGTGTGTCCGGGTCCACCGGAGCCGCGCCTGGCGTGGCCCCCGCCTGGGGCGGCAGTTCGAGCAGCTCGCGGGGCGGCACCGCCTTCTCGCGTCCCGGCAGCGCCCGCACGCCGCTCACCATTGCCCCCGCAAAGGAGGTGGCCTGGGCGGGCTTGACCCGGTTCAGCGCGTCAAGCACCTCCTGGCGGTCGGTGGTGGGCGGCACGAGGACCGAGGCGCGGTCGGAGAAGGTCAGAAACCCGATGCGGGTGGTGGCGGGGGCCAGCCGCAGGAACTCGCGGGCCACCTCGCGGGCCGCCTCCAGCCGGGTGGGTTTCACGTCGTCAGCAAGCATGGAGCGCGAGGCGTCGAGGGCAATCATCACCGAGGCCTGGTTGGTGGGCAACCGCAGGGTGGCGACGGGTTGGGCGGCAGCGAGCAGCAGCAGGCTGAGCGCGCCGAGTTGCAGGGCCAGCGGCCACCGGGAACGCCCCCTCGCCCCGCCGCGCAGCACCGAACCCAGCAGGTGCGTGTCGGCGTATGCCGTCGCTCGCCGCTCCCGGCGCCGCGCGGCCCGCCACAACCCCCACGCCGCGAGCGGCAGCAGGAGCAGCAGCCACAGCAGGGCCGGATAGGTGAAGGTCATGTTCGCCTCCCCCGCCTCGCGGCCGTGAAGCGCAGCAGGGGACCGACCGGGTCACGCTCGGTCCCCAGGTCGAGCAGGTCCACCTGCACCGAGGTCAGCGCCCGCCGCAGCGCCCGGTCACGCTCCTCCACCAACCTGGCGTGGGCCGCGCGCACCCCCGGGTCGGAGGTGTCGAGCCACAGCTCGCCCCCTGTCTCCGGGTCGCGCAGCCGCAGGCCACCCACGTCGGGCAGCACCCGCTCGGCCGGGTCCGAGACGCGCACCGCGACCACGTCGTGCCGCTGCGCCAGCCGCCCCATGGCGGTCGTCCAACTCCCCGGCCCGCGTGAGGCTTCTTCCAGAAAGTCCGACACCACGAACACCAGCGACCGCCGCCGCAGGGTGCGCTCGACCGCCGTCAGGGCTTCGGCGAGGTCGGTGGCTCGGTGGTTCTCTGGTCCACCCGGCGTCTCGCGTGACAGCAGGTTGAGGACCGCCAGCGCCTGCGCCCGCCCGCCCCTCGGCGGGGTGAAGCCCGCCCGGGGACCGAAGGTGATCGCTCCGACCTTGTCCCCGTGCCGCGCGATGACGAGGGCGGCCAGCCCCGCGAACTCCTTTGCCAGGTCCCGCTTGAGGACCCGCCGGGTGCCGAAGTCCATCGAGGCCGAGGTGTCGATCACCAGCCAGGCGGTCAGCTCGCGCTCCTCGCGGTACTGGCGCACGTGTAGGCGGCCACTTCTGGCGGTCACGTTCCAGTCGATGCGCCGCACCTCGTCGCCGGGCTGGTACTCGCGGACCTCGGCCAGATCCAGGCTGGGGCCGTAGAAGAGGCCGCGGTAGTCGCCGAACAGCACCCCGTCCAACCGCCGCACCACCCCGAACTCCAGCCGCCGCAGGAGCTGGGCGGGCCGCTCGGTCGGGGGGCGGACCGGGGCGGGGGCCGGGGGCGGAACGGTGACTCTCTGCCGTCGTCTAAGCAGGCTCATCGCGGGTCACGACCGGCGGGGCGGCGCCGTGCGGGTCGCCCAGGTGAACGCGCGGGAGCGGCACGGCGGCGATCAGGCGCCCGACCAGCTCCTCCAGCCGCACCTCCTCGGCCAGCCCCTCGTACGAGAGCATGATGCGGTGGCGCAGCACCTCGGGGGCGAGGTCGCGCACGTCCTCCGGCAGGGCATACTCGCGCCCCCGCACGATGGCGAGCGCCTTGGCTCCCAGGATCAGGTTCACGCTGGCGCGCGGGCTGGCCCCGTAGACGACCGAACGTTTCAACTCGGGGAGTCCCACCGCCGCCGGGTCACGGGTCGCGCGGGCCAGCGTCACCGCGTATTCCGTGACCGAGGGGTGGACATAGACCTGATCGGCCATCCGCTGCATCTCGCGCAGTTCCTCGGAGGAGAGCTGCACGGTGATGGGCTCGAACTTGTGCGACACCCGCTCGACGACCGTCATCTCCTCGTGGAAGCCGGGGTAGCTCACGATGACCTTGAACATGAAGCGGTCCACCTGCGCCTCGGGCAGGAAGTAGGTACCTTCCGACTCGATGGGGTTTTGCGTGGCGAGCACCAGGAAGGGGTCGGGCAGCGGGAAGGTCTGCGACCCGATGGTGACCTGGCGCTCCTGCATGGCCTCCAGCAGCGCGGACTGAATCTTGGCGGGCGCGCGGTTGATCTCGTCGGCCAGGATCAGGTTGGCGACCACCGGGCCGAGTTCGACCTCGAAGGCGCCCGTCTTCTGGTTGTAGATGCGGGTGCCGATCAGGTCGGCGGGCACCAGGTCCGGCGTGAACTGGATACGCCGGAAGGACGCGCCGATGGCCTGCGCGGTGGTGTGGATCGCCAGCGTCTTGGCGAGGCCAGGCACGCCCTCCACGAGGACGTGCCCGCGGGCGAGCAGGGCGACGAGCAGACGCTCCAGCAGCAAATCCTGCCCGACGATGACCTTTTTGACCTCGAACAGCAGCGTCCGCAGCCGCGCGGCGGCGTCGATCACGGCCTGGGGCTGGAGCGGGGTGAGGGGGGCAGCGCCGGTCATCAGACCCTCAGATCCGGCTGAGACGGGGCGGGCTGGTCCGGCTGCGGGAGGGGCTGGTTGAAGGGCTGCAGCGGGAGCAGCTCGTTGTCGCCGCCCGGCTGGCCCTGCCCGGGCTCCTGGCCGGGAAGCGGCACCCCGGGCTGGAGGCGGTACATCTGCCCGTCCTTGAACATCAGCACGTTGCACTCTCCTTGTCCCGGCGCCTGACCGGGTTGCTGGGGACCAGGGCTCTGGCCCTGCTCGGTTCCGTTGTTGGGGCCGGGGACGAGCGGGATCAGCTCGCGTGGGTCGTCCGGTGCCTGACCCTGGACCGACTGAACCGGAATGGGGCGCAGCAGCGCCGCGGGGGTGGGGGCACTCCCGGTGGGAGCAGGCGCGCTCTGGCGGCCCGCCACGAAGCCCACCGCGAGCCCGCCGAACGCCAGCAGGGCGAGCAGGGGGTTCATGTGGGCACCCGGGGAAGAGAGAAAAGCGCTCGGAACCGACGTTCTGAAGCGGTCACGCCAACCTCCTGAGGGGTGGGGAAAAGGGCGTACCCCACTCTAGGCTTTTCTTCTGGGAAGACCTTGAGCTGGCGCACAGATTGGGGAGCGCACGAGCGGCGGGGCAAGGGGGGCCGGGCGCAAAGACGAACACCCGGCCTGAACCGGGTGTCATTCTCGTCTTGGTTGGTGGAGGCTAAGAGATTCGAACTCTTGACCCTCCGCTTGCAAAGCGGATGCTCTCCCGCTGAGCTAAGCCCCCTCAGCGGCGCTCAGGCTAGCAGGTGCGGCCCGGGGAGGCAAGGCTTAGGCCAACACGCGGGCCGCGCTTGCCGGGCCTGCCCCGCTAGCATGTCCCCCATGTTCCGCCGCCGCCCTCCCCTGCCCGCCTTTCCGCCTGGTGCCCTGCTCGTCGGCGGCGCGGCCCGCGACTGGCTGCGGGGAATTCAGCCCAAAGACTTCGACTGGGCGGTGCCTGACCCGGAGGCGGCGGCGCGCCAGGTGGCCGCGCGGGAGGGGGGAAGCGCGTTCCCCCTCGACGAGGACCGCGGCTACTGGAGGGTTCATCTGCCGGAGGGGGTGCAGCACGATTTCGTGCCCCTGCCGGACGACGTGACGGCCGACCTCCTGCGGCGCGACTTCACGGTGAACGCCCTGGCGCTGACGGCGAACCGTCAGGTTCTCGACCCCACGGGCGGACGCGCAGACCTGCGCTCCCGGCGGCTGCGGATGGTCTCGGAGGCGAACCTGCGGGACGACCCCCTGCGGGCGTGGCGGGCCGCCCGTTTCGAGGTCACGCTAGGCTTTCGGCTGGAAGCGGCGACGGAGGCGGCGGTGCGGCGGGTCGCGGCCGACCTGGCGGCAGGCACCCTCCCCATGCCCGCGCCCGAGCGGGTACGTGACGAGCTGCACGCGCTGCTGGGTCATCAGGACGCGGCCCGGGGCATCTGGCGGCTGGAGGAGCTGGGCCTGCTCGCCCTCACCCTCCCCGAGTTGCGGGAGGGCATCGGGATCGTTCAGGGCGGCTTTCACCACCTCGACGTGTTCGGGCACGGGGTGGAGGCGCTGCACCAGCTCCTGGCCCGCTTTCCTCACGCCGACCTGCCGCTGCGCTGGGCCACCCTGCTGCACGACGTGGGCAAGCCGCGCGCCCAGGGCGTGAACCCGAAGTCGGGGCGCATCACCTTCTACGAACACGACAGGATCGGCGCCGCGCTGACGAAGGGCATCCTGACGCGCCTGCGCCTTCCCTCGTCGGAGGTGGAGCGGGCCGCCGCGCTCGTCCGCGCCCATATGGTGCCCCTCCCGGCGGGGGAGCGGGAGGCCCGGCGCTTCGTCCACCGCCGCCGCGAGCTGCTGCCCGATCTGCTGCGCCTGATGCTCGCCGACCGCGAGGCCGCGCGGGGGCCGCAGAGCCACCCCGCCATCCGGCACGCCTACGCTGCGGCGATGGACTGGGTGCTGGCCGCGCTAGAGGAACAGCCCGCCGCCCCCCGCCCCCTGCTCACGGGTGAGGACGTGATGGCGCTGCTGGGCATTCCCCCCGGTCCCGCCGTAGGGGAGGCGCTGCGGGCCGTGGCGGAGGCGCAAGCACTCGGCGAGGTGCGGACGGCGGAGGAGGCCCAGGCCCTGTTGCTCGGGCGGGGGGACACGGCTTCTTCCAGCAGGACACCGCCCTTTTGATTTTCTTGTAGCGGTCGCCCGGCTATCCTGGCCGTCCATGTCGCCCTCCGACCAGCCGCACCCCATCACGCCCGAATGGGTCAAGGACGCCGTCTTCTACCAGATCTTCCCCGACCGCTTCGCCCGCAGCGGGCGCGTGACGGGCCTGAACCTCCAGTCCTGGGGCAGCCCGCCGCAGGTTCATGGGTACATGGGCGGCGACCTGTGGGGGGTGATCGAGCGGCTGGACCACATTGCGGCGCTCGGGGTGAACGCGATCTACTTCTGCCCAGTGTTCCAGTCGGCCTCCAACCACCGCTACCACACCCACGACTATTACCAGGTGGACCCCATGCTGGGCGGGAACGAGGCGCTGCGGGCGCTGATCGACGCGGCGCACGCGCGGGGCATCCGCATCGTGCTCGACGGTGTGTTCAACCACGCCAGCCGCGGCTTTTTCCAGTTCAACGACCTGCTGGAACAGGGCGAGGCGAGCGCGTACCGCGACTGGTTCCACGTCTCGGGCTGGCCTCTGCACGCCTACGACGACGCAGGGCCCGCGAACTACCACGCCTGGTGGGGGATCCGCGCGCTGCCCAAGTTCAACACGTCCACCCCCGCCGTGCGCGAGTTCCTGTGGGACGTGGGCGAATACTGGATGCGCTTCGGCATCGACGGCTGGCGGCTCGACGTGCCCAACGAGATCGACGACGACGAGTTCTGGCGCGAGTTCCGACGCCGGGTCAAGGCCGTCAATCCCGACGCCTACATCGTGGGGGAGCTCTGGGGCGACGCGCACCGCTGGCTGGCGGGGGACCAGTTCGACGCGGTGATGAACTACCACTTCACCCGGCCCTGCCTGGCCTTTTTCGGGGCGCGCACCCTCCAGCAGGCCGCGAACGAGTACAGCGGCCTGGGCCATATCGAGCCGCTGGACGCCGCCGCCTTCGCCCGACGGATGGAGGAGGTCACGCGGCTGTACCACCCCGAGATCGTCCGGGCACAGCTCAACCTCCTCGACTCGCACGACACGGCCCGCTTCCTGACGGCGGCGGGGGGCGACGCGACGGCCTTTCGCCTCGCCTCCATCTTCCAGATGACCTACGTGGGGGCGCCCTGCATCTATTACGGCGACGAGGTGGGCCTGCCGGGCGGCCACGACCCGGACTGCCGCCGCGCCTTCCCCTGGTTTGATCCGGCGAGCTGGGATTGCGAGACGCTGGGCTTGCTACAAAAGCTGACGGCGGCCCGCCACGCCACCCCCGCCCTGCGCCGCGGGGAGTTCCACATCACCCACGCCGGGGGGGACGAACTGGTGTACGTGCGCGAACACGCGGAGGGGAACGCCCACGTGGCGCTGAATGCGGGCCGCACCCCAGCCGAGCTGCCCCTCGCGCGGGTCCAGCCCGGACGTTACTGCGACGCCCTGACCGGCCTCCACGTCGAGCTGGCCGAGGGGACACGGGTGGAGGTTCCGGCCCGGGGCGCGCTGATCCTCATTCCGGCCTGAGCGTGGCAAAGAGGAGGGGCGGGGAGACCTTGGCATCTCCCCGCCCCTCGCGCCTGCAAAAGGCACCTACCCCTTCACCCCGCCGCTCGTCACACCCTGGATGTAGTAGCGCATCAGGAAGGCGAAAAGCACCAGCAGCGGCACCGCCGAGAGCACGTAGGAGGCCATCAGGGCGCCGTAGTTCGGCGTCACCGCGGTCGCCGCGCCGCCCCCCTGGAAGTTCACCAGAGCGACGGGCAGGGTGCGGTGCGCCTCGTCCAGCACCAGCGAGGGCAGCAGGTACTCGTTCCACACCGGCACGAGGCGGATGATCGCCACCGAGATCAGCACGGGCAGGCTGACCGGCAGCACGATGCGGCGCAGCAGGGCGAGGTGCCCCGCGCCGTCCAGCCGCGCGGCTTCCAGCATGTCGCGCGGGATCGCCTCGAAGGCTGCGCGCAGCACCAGGATGGCGAACGGCTGGCCGACCGCGACGGTGGGCAGGATGATCGCCAGGTAGTTGCTGGGCAGCGTCAGGTTGCGAATCTGCACGTACAGCGGGATCAGGGTCAGGAAGTCCGGCACGAGCAGCAGGGCGAAGGTGACGGCGAACAGCAGGTGCCGCCCCGGAAAGTCCATCAGCGCGAAGGCGTAGGCGCTCAGGGAGGCCAGGAGCAACGTCGCCAGCACGCTCGTGACGGTAATGACTACTGAGTTGACGAGGGGACCCTGAATCTGCGCCCAGGCCAGCGCGTAGTTCTCGGGGTGCAGCCGCGTGGGGACATTCAGCAGGCTCTCGGCGTACTGCACCCGGTCCTTGAAGGAATTGACGGTGGTGAAATACAGCGGGAAGAGGGCCAGCAGCCCCAGCAGAACGAGGACAGCCTGCCGCACGACCTCGCCTGGAGTGAAGCCCGCGCGCCCCACGCCGCCTCTCACGGTCCCCCTCACCGGTTCCCCCGGCTGATCAGGCGCGAGAGCAGGGTCAGGACCACGACGAGGATCATCAGCAGGAAGGCAATTGCCATGGCGTAGCCGTACTCGCCGTCACGGGTCGCCGTCTGGTACATCAGCAGCGCGGGCACCGTCGTCGCGTAGCCCGGCCCGCCCGAGGTCAGTACGAGGGGGCTGATGTAATACTGGACGTTCCCGATGATCGCCAGCATGGCGATGAGGCCCAGTTGCGGGCGCAGCAGCGGCAGGTCGATTCGCAGCACCCGCCGCAGCCCCGTCGCCCCGTCAATCTTGGCCGCGTCGAACACGTCCTCGGGGATGGCCTGGAGCCCGGCGTACAGCAGCAGGAAGTTGAAGGCATCAATATACGGGAAGCCCAGGAAGATCAGGCCGTACAGCGCCGTGTGCGGATCGCTCAGCCACTCGTGCCGCAGCCCGCCCAGCCCCACCGCGCCGAGAAGCTGATTGAGCAGCCCGTCACTCCGGTAGAAGTCGCCCCACACGAGCAGCAGCACCAGGGACGGAATCACGATGGGAATGACGAAGAGGGTGCGGTAGGCGTACTGCCGCCGCTGCCCTCGCAGGTGAAAGACCAGTTCGGCGACGATCAGCGGCATCACGAGGGCGAGCAGGGTGCCCAGCACCACCCAGATGCCCATGTTGGTCGTCGCCTGCCCCATCACGGGGTCGGCCACCGCCCGCTGGAAGTTCTCCAGCCCGGTAAAGGTAGGGGGGTTCAGCCCGTCCCAGTCGGTAAAGGCGCGGGTCACGGCGATATAGGCCGGGTAGTAGGCGAAATACCCCACCAGCAGCAGGGTCGGCAGCAGGAAGAGGTAGGCGGGCCAGTTCCGCCGCAGGCGGGTCAGGACGCTGCGGGGGGAGGCGGAACCGGAACGGAAGCCGGGCAGGGCGGTCATGAGGCGCTCCTCGGGAAGAAAAGGAGGCAGGCCGGAGGAACGCGCGGGGGCAGCGTCTTCCGGCCTGCGGGTCAGGCGGCCCGGCCTATGGGCCAGGTGTGGCTCAGGGTGGTGAGCAGGAAGGCGAAGTCACACACGGGGCGCCCTCCGGCTCACTTGTACTTCGACAGGTCGATCTTGTTCTTGCGGGCGTAGTCCTGCGCGGCGCGGTCCAGCACCGTCTGCGCCTGCTGTTTGGCCTGGTCGAGCGTGATGTTCCCGCTGAGGTACAGCCCGAAGATGCGCTGCATGTCCACCCAGCCCAGATTCGCCGTGGCGGTGGCCGCCCCGATGGACCGCTCGGGCAGCTTGAGTTGCGCGGTGATCGCCCCCGCGTCGAAGTTGCTCAGGGCGAGCTTCACGGTTGTGCCGGGCCAGGTCGGCGCGTAGGTGCCCTGCTCGGCGGTCAGGCGCTGGAGGTTTCTGGGCGTCCCGAAGTAGCGCATCCAGTCAATGACCGCCTCGGTCTTGCCCTTCTCGCGCATCGTCTTGTTCGACTGCGGCGTGCTCATGGCGTACTGGAAGCCGCCCGTGCCCGCGTAGGCGTTGGCGGTGTTCGCGCCGGTCGCGTACTTGCTCTCGTTCTTGCTGAGTTTGGGGAAGTTGAAGGCCCCGACCGGGAACCTCACCCCGGCGTCCAGCATCTCGCGGACCTTATAGCTGCCCTCGTAGAGCATGGCTTCCTTCTGGCCCACAAAGTCCTGGAAGGCGTCGTAGTTCTTGCCAGGGTCGGCGGCGAGGTAGTCCTTGGGCCAGGTGTCGGTGAACTGCTTCATCACCGGCCACCACGACATGAAGCGGTCGTCCTTCGGCGTCAGGATGCCCTTGGAAATCGCCACCGCCTCGTCGAGCGGCGACTGGCCGGGCAGCCCGTCGTAGCCCGCCAGCTTCGCGTAATCCTTGGAGTACAGGTCCGAGAGGAAGTGGCGGCTCCACCACGGGTAGGCCGGGACCGCGTGCATGGGGTAGATGCCCGCCGCGCTCAGCTTCTTGGACGCGGCGATCAGTTCGGGCCAGGTCGTCGGCACCTTGGTGATCCCGGCCTTTTTGAAGAGGTCCTTGTTGTAGAAGATGGTGTAAGCGACCTTGTCGCCGCTCAGGGTGTAGATCTGCCCCCCCGGCGTGCGGCTCTCGGCGAGCTGGGCCTTGTCCATCACGTCCTGCCAGGCCTTGTTGCCGGGGATGTAGGGGTTGGGCTGCTTGAAGTACGGGGCGAGGTCGTTCGCCACCCCTTTAGGCAGGGTGGAGTTCAAGCTGTACGACTGCGCCCAGTAGATGTCGAAGAGTTCGCCCGCCGCCGCCTTGACCCGGATCATGGTGTTCGTATCGGGGATGGGCTCCTCGTAGAACTTGATCTTGATGCCGGGGTACTTCTTCTCGTACTCGCTGGCGATCTGCTGAAAGACCTTGAGCTGATTCTTGACGCCGGGAAAATTGGGCGTGTAGTCGGCGGCGACCATGTAGATCGTGCCGCGCCAGGAGCCGGGCGCGGCACTCGCCGTCGAGATCAGGGCGCTTGAACTCAGAAGCAGGGCGGTCGTCAGGGCAGTGCGGCGTTTCATAGGTCCTCCTCAGTCACATGCGGATGGCGGCAGCATAAAAAGGCTCCCCCCCCCGGAATGCTGGATTTCCTACGAGTTCCAGGGAAGGGTAAGGTCATCATCTTGGTCCCCGCCCCGGTGGTTCGGCCGCAGGACAAGGCCGCCCGTGCCCCGCCGCCCGCCGTTTCAGATCGGTGACCCCTACGCGCCCTGCACAGGGCCGCGCACCAGGCCGTCAGTGCCCGGAGTTCCGCCCAGTCCCGAACGGCTTCCAACCCCACCCCTGGAAGCGAGCCTGCTCCGGCCGCCCCTCAGCCGGGTCGCGTCACCCCCCCACGTACTGGATGCGCCAGATCCGCCCCTCCCCGTCGTCCGTCAGCAGCAGCGACCCGTCCCGCGCCACCACGAGGTCCACCGGGCGGCCCAGCACGCGCTGCCCGCTCAGGAAGCCGGTCAGGAAGTCCGTCACCTTCCCGGTCTTCGGGTCCACCGTCACGACCTTGTAGCCGCTCTTGGTGCTGCGGTTCCACGAGCCGTGGAGGGCCGCGAACATCTGGCCGCGGTACGCGCTGGGGAACGTCTTGCCATCGTAAAAGGCCAGGCCCAGCGGCGCGGAGTGGGCGGTGGTCAGGGCGAAGGCGGGCGTAGCTTTAGCGCAGGTGGCCGCGCTGCTCTGCCCGAAATCCTTGTCCCACACCTGCGCCTCCCCGGCCTGAGTCGTGTAGCAGTACGGCCAGCCGTAGAATCCGCCCGCCTTCGTGCGGTAGAAGCCCTCGGGCGGGATGTTGTCGCCCAGCAGGTCGCGCCCGTTGTTAGTGGCGTAGAGAGCGCCGTCATACCACTCCAGGCCCACCGGATTCCGCAGCCCGGTTGCGTAGGGTTTCCCGTTCTTGCCATCGGCGTCGTAGACCCACACGGCGGCGCGGCGCTTGTCGCTCTCCTCGCAGACGTTGCAACTGCTACCGGTCGCCACGTACATCTTCCCGTCCGGCCCGAACACGACCGTGCGCGTCCAGTGCCCACCCCCAGCGGGGAGGCTGACGAGTTGCTGCGGTCCCCCGCTCGCCTTCGTCTGCCCCGCCTTGTAGGCGAAGCGCACCACCCCGTCGGTGTTCGCCACGTAGAGGGAACCGCCGTGGAAGGCGAGGCCATGCGGGCGGTTCAGGCCGGAGGCGAAGACCGTCTTGCCGTCCGCCTTGCCGTCCCCGTTCTGGTCGGGCAGCCTGGTCACCGTTCCCGCCTGCGGGTCCGAGACGAACACGTCGCCGTTCGGGGCCACCGCCATGAATCGCGGCTGCTGGAACCCCTCGGCGAACAGGGTCACCCGGAAGCCGTCCGGCGCCTTGAGGGTCGGCGTCTGTGCCATCGCCCCACCCACGAGGGCCAGCGCCCCCGCCACCAGCATTCGTTTCAACATAAAGGCAGGAGACCACGGGGCGGTGAGAGGGCGCGGGGAGACCGATGAAGCGCGAGCGGCCCCGCCGATCTACAAGCTCAACTCACCGTCAGCTAGGGTTCAGCCTCCCCCGGAGCGACTGGGATCAAGGGTCGCATGGTCGCTGCGGCCGAACGCCCTCAGGGTTGGACTTCCACGGTTACCGGCTGCTCATGGCCGTAATTGAAGTAGGCCCTCAACACGCTGTCCCCCGTATTCCGCACCCAGTGCGGCCACCCCGCCGGGAAATACACGCAGTCGCCCGCGCCCAGCTCGACCTCGAGCCATTCCCGCTCTGGAGTCTGCAGGCCTGCACGGGCGGTCCCCTCCAGCACAACGGCCAATTCCGAGGTATTGGTATGCAGGTGGGTCGCGCGCCAACTGCCGACGGGAATCTCCACCTGCGCGATGGAAATGCCCCGCAGCACCGGCCACACCTTCTGATTCCCCTTACGAGCCGTGACCTCGGCCGGAATGACGGCAGACGGCAGTTCCGGCAGGCGCCGCACGTAATCCGCGGGCAATGAACTGCGGGGGGCGGGTGTGGCGGGTGCCGGGACCCCGGGGGCGTTCTGAGCAAGGGCACTCCCGCGCAGCAGGGGAAGGCTGGCGGCACCGAGGGTGGCCGCGGCACGGATGACCTCACGGCGGGAGAGGGGGCGGTCGAAGAAGCGTTTCCAGAACCGGGGTTGGGCAGTCATACAATTACTCCGGCGCGCACCCTAGAGTTCCTGGGAGGTTGCCGCTAGGGCACGCCTCACATCCGGACTTGCCGGAGGCTGCCGAACCTTCTGGCCTATCCCCCTGTCTGGGGGTACTCGAACCGTACCCCCAGCCCCTCCAGGTGGCGGAAAAACAGCGGGTAGCTCTTGCGAATGTGGTGCGCCCCGGTGATGCGGACGGGGGCCTCGGCCCGGAGCCCCAGCAGCGTCAGCAGCATGATCATGCGGTGGTCGCCGTGCCCGTCGGCGGTGACGCCCCCCGCGATGCGCCCGGCCCCCGTCACGCTCAGGCTGGCCTCCGTCTCACTGGCACTTAAACCCAGACGTTCCAGCTCGCGGCGGGTGTCGCTGATGCGGTCGCACTCCTTCAGGCGCAGGGTGGCGACGTTCTCCCAGGTCGTCGTGCCGTGGGCGAAGGCGGCGGCGGCGGTGAGCGCCTGCACGGCGTCAGTGAAGCCGTCCCCATCACGCGTAACAGCATGAAGAGGCCCCCCGCCCCGCACCGTCACCCGGTCCCCCTCGCGCACGATGTCGGCAGCCATCTCGCGAAGCACGTCCACCGCCTCGCGCTCACCCTGAAGGTCGCCTTCGCGCAAGTTCGAAACCGTCACCTCGCCGGGGAGGATCGCGGCGGCGGCGAGGATCGCGGCACTTCCCGGGTAGTCTCCCGGCACCAGGACGCGGCCCGCCCGGTACGTCTGCCCGCCGGGGATGGAGATGCGGGAGAGGTCGTCGCTCGCACTCGCGCGGACCCCGAAGTCGGCGAGCGTCGCTAGCGTCTGCCGCAGCGGTGCGTGGCTCTTGATCTCGCCCGTCAGGCGCAGGTCCAGCCCCTCTGGCAGCAGCGGCGCGAGGAACATCAGGGCTGAAGCGTACTGGCTCGAGCGCTCGGCCGACACCACTACCAGGCCGCCCCGCACCGGACCGCTGATCGTCACCGGCATCCGTCCGCCGTTGCTGCTCACCCGCACCCCCAGGCGTTCCAGCGCTTCAAGGAGGTCCCCCTGCGGCCGTTTCCCCAGCGAGTCAGCGTAGTCGGTGACCAACGTCGTTCCGGTGGTCAGCGCCGCCACGCCCATCAGGAAGCGGGCGACGGCCCCCGCGTTGCCGGGGTTGAGCGTCATCCCCGACCGCGGACGCGCCCCGAAGCCGCGCACCACCACGTCCTCTCCTGCGGAGCTTTGCAAGTCCCCCACCCGCTCCACGCCCGCGCCCCAGTCCCGCAGACAGCGAATCAGTGCCTCCGCGTCCTCGCTGGTGGCCGCGCCCACCACGCGCGTCTCCCCTTCCGCCAGCGCCGCCGCGAGCAGATAGCGCGTCGTGTAGTTCTTGCTCGGCTGCGCGCGCAGTTCCCCCCGAAGCTCGCGGGCGGGATGGACGATCACGTCGAAACGCTCGGGCAGGCCGTCGGGGGTCATGGGGAGGAGGCTAGCGCGGCGGGGAAAGCTGGAATCGGAGGGGTCGAGACAGGCTTTACAGCGACTCCACCGCAGCGGGAATTCAGGGGCCGACTTGAAAGGTCCGCTGACCCTCTAACCTCAAGGTCGCCGTCGCCCGCCCATCCTTCACTTTCACGACGCAGCTCTGCACGGTGTTCGGGAACTTCCGCTTCAGGAGTTCCTGGCAGCTCACCTCGTAGGCCGCGTTCGCCGAGAGGCCGCCGCGCGCCGCCGCCTGCACCGCCTCTCGCCCGTACTCGCGGGCGGCGCGGCCCTGCCACGAGAGCACGGCCACGAAGACCATGACCCCCGCCACGAAGGTGAGCAGGATGAGCAGGAACGTCCGCATACGGCGCGCAGGCTAGCGCAGCGAGGCGGGCCGCACCCAGGAGGAGGGGGCGCGGCCCGTGAGGGAGGAGGCGAGCGGGACCAGAACCGCTCGTGTTCATGGTGCACCGAGAACCTGACGCGGGCATGACCCGGCCCCCCGCGGGAAGCGGGGTACACTGGCCCCCGATGAGCAAGGTTATGATTATCGGCGCGGGTGGCGTGGGCAACGTTGTCGCCAAGAAGTGCGCGCAGAACGACGAGGTGTTCACCGAGGTGCTGCTCGCCAGCCGCACGGTGAGCAAGTGCGACAAGATCGTCGCGGAGATTCACGAGCACATGCCCCAGAGCCGCACGAAGTTCACGACCGCCGCCGTGGACGCCGACAACGTGCCGGAGCTCGCCGCCCTGATCCGCGAGTTCGGGCCGGAACTGGTCATCAACGTGGCGCTGCCGTACCAGGACCTCACCATCATGGACGCCTGCCTGGAGACGGGCGTGCACTACCTCGACACCGCGAACTACGAGCCAAGAGATGTGGCGAAGTTCGAGTACAAGTGGCAGTGGGCCTACCGTGAGCGCTTCGAGCAGGCGGGCCTGATGGCGCTGCTGGGCTGCGGCTTCGACCCCGGCGCGACGAACGTCTTTACCGCGCACCACGCCAAGCACCACTTCAAGGAAATCCACTACCTCGACATCGTGGACTGCAACAACGGCAGCCACGGCAAGGCGTTCGCCACCAACTTCAACCCCGAGATCAACATCCGCGAGATCACGGCGAACGGGCGTTACTGGGAAGGCGGCGACTGGGTCGAGACGCAGCCCCTCGAGATCAGCCAGGACATCTACTACCCCAACGTGGCGACCCGCAAGAGCTTCGTCCTGTACCACGAGGAGCTGGAATCGCTCGTCCTCAACTTCCCGACGATCAAGCGGGCCCGCTTCTGGATGACGTTCGGGGAACAGTACATCAAGCACCTGACTGTGCTGGAGGCGGTGGGCATGACGAGCATCGAGCCCATCAACTTCCGGGGCCAAGAGATCGCGCCCATCGAGTTCCTGAAGGCGGTGCTGCCCGCGCCCGAATCACTGGCGGCAAATTACACCGGGCAGACCTGCATCGGTGTGCAGGCGCGCGGCATCGGCCACGACGGGCAGGAGAAGGTCCACTTCGTCTACAACGTCAAGGACCACGCCGAGTGCTACCGCGAGGTGCAGGCCCAGGGCGTCTCGTACACGACGGGCGTACCCGCCATGATCGGCGCGATGCTGATGCTGCAAAAGGCCTGGTTCAAACCCGGCGTGTACAACGTCGAGGAGTTCGACCCCGACCCCTTCATCGCCGGGATGAACCGCTGGGGCCTGCCGGTGGACGAGCTGCCCGGCATCCAGCTCGTGCTGGACTGAGGGGGAAGCCATGCGCCCAGCCGTCCTGTTCACCGTCCTGCTCGCCCTGGGCGGGAGCCCCGCGTGGGCGGACACCCAGCCCGCCGAGCAGGGCCGGGGGGACGCCATCCGGGTCACGTCCCTGAACGACGGGCGCTTCCGCTTCGTCCTGGGGCCAGCCCAGTCCGTGCTCGACCTGGGGTCCGGCCTCAGCGGCTGCACCGGGTCCCTCTACGACGGGGCGACGGGGGAGCAGTACGGGGGCAACGTGCGGGCCCGGGTGCTGGACGAGGTGCGCGGGGCGGGCTTCTGGTACGTCGTGATGCAGGTGAACACCAATACGGGCTGCAATGTGCAGGGCCTGTGCGGCGCGGGCCTGTCCACCGACATGCTCTGGCTCAAGCTCGACGTGCGCTTGCGGGCCGTGGCGCGGCAGGCGGCGAGCGTCGAGGACTGTGGCACGGATACTGAGCTGACCCAGTTCGATGGCCGGAGGCCGGAGGGGGATGACCCCCGCCTGGAGATGCGCGGCGGCGTCCTCTCGCTCGAATCGAGGCAGGACGACTACACCCGCAAGGTTACGACGGTCACGGCCCTACGCTACGACCGACGCTCCCCGGAACGCGGGCTGGTGCGCTCCACGAGGCAGATGCCGCTGAAATAGGAACATGGACAAGCTGCCCCGGAGCCTTGACACTCCGGGGCGGCTTTGTCGTGATTACGCTCCCTTCGCCCCGTCCAGCGCCCTCATCGCCTCGCCGATGTACGACCACATGGCTTGCATCTCGGGCGTCATGTTGCGCTGATAGGACTCGTTGAGGGTCGAGCCGATGTCCTGACGGCCCCCGGTAAACTCTGCGACCAGGCCGCGCCAGCGCCGGGCGAGTTCCAGCACACGAGGGTCCGTCGCCGGAGTTCCGGCCTCCATCTCGCGCAGCACCTCGCTCATCAGCCGGGGCCACTCCTGCTCCACTTCCTTGATGCGCGCCTCGCCGACCGAGACGCGGCGCTCCTCCAGGTACTTCTTCTGCTCGTCATTGAACTTGGGCTCCTCGCCCACACGGCGGGCCGTCTCCAGCATCCTGTCCACCTTCTCGCTCATACGGATCACCTCCAGGAGGTCGGACCAGCTCGCCCCGCAGACGTCCAGCCGCTTCAGGCGCTCCAGCAGCGCCCGCTGGCGTTCCAGCTCCTCCTCCAGCACCCGGATGTGCTCCTCGATCACCCGCCTGGGGTCGTGCCCGGGGCTATGGAGGACGGCCCGGATCTGCCCCAGCGGCAGCCCGATGGCCTTGAGGCTCTGAATCTGTTGCAGGGTCCGTAGGTCGGCCTCGGAGTACAGGCGGTGCTTGGAGTCGGTTCGCTCGCTGGGCGTCAGCAGCCCGATCTCGTCGTAGTGCCGCAGGTCCTGACCGTCAGGCCCGTGCGACGCGCGAGTTCCCCGATCCTGAGCTTCACGCTGCCCCCCTGTACGACACGGTAAAACCGGACGTTACGTGAGGGGCAAGGGTGGGCAAAATGGTGTAGTCGGGCGCAGGCGAGGGTCAGAACCTGGGCTGCGATCCCCGCAGGCCTTTCTCAGAGAAAGGCATCTGGAAGGATTGACGACGCCATAGACAAATTCTCGGAAGGCCACAGGAAAGACTCAAAGGCGACTGCGGCGCGCCCGCCCTACAAAGCCTGCCTAGGAGGTCTGCTGTGAGCATGTCGGAAGACACGCCGCCCCCACCGGAACCGCTTCCCGACACCGAACTGCAGGAGCGGGTGGAACGGCTTCGGCTCCTGTCCGAGCGCGTCAAGGCACGCCGGGACTTGTGGGCGTCGTGGGACCTGGAGATGAGGATCATCCGGCAGGAACAGGCCTGGAGGCGGGGGCAGCAGATCCAGCGCGCCGGGCTTCTTCCGCCCCGGCAGGAGTAGTCCCCCTCACGCCGCGCCCTGGTTCTCCACCCGGGCGAAGATCATGCGGCCCACGTTCGTCTGCACGTTGTTCACCACCTGAACGCGGGTGGGCTTGCCCCGGAACTTCAGGCCGTCCTCGACGACGACCATCGTGCCGTCCTCCAGGTAGCCCACGCCCTGGCCCTGCTGCTGGCCGCCCTTGGTGACCGTGACGGTGAGGAGGTCTCCGGCCTGCACCTGGGGCTTGAGCGCGACGGCGGCGGCATGCAGGTTCAGGACCTCCAGGCCGTGCAGCCGGGCGATCTTGCCCAGGTTGCCGTCGTTGGTGACCAGTTTGCCGCCTGTCTCGCGGGCCAGGCGCACGAGCTTGTCGTCCACGGTACTCAGCGTGGCGTCGTCCCAGTCCTCGACGCGCAGGGGGCGGGCCGCGCGCAGGTCCTCCAGCACGGTGAGGCCGCGCTTGCCCCGGGTGCGCTTCTGGGGGTCAGCGTGGTCGGCGAGCACCTGAAGCTCCCGCAGCACGAAACCGGGCACCACGAGGTCGCCCTCCAGAAAGCCCCCACGGGCGAGTTCGACAATTCGGCCGTCGATGATCACGTTGGTGTCCAGAATCTTGCTGCCCGGCTGGCGGCGCACCGGGGGAAAGGCGAGCAGCCCGAAGGCATCGGCGTGCCGGGCGGCGAAGGGGACGAAAAAGGCCGCCAGCACGAGCGTGACGACGACGCTCCAGACCCAGGTGTAAAAGGGCAGGCCGCGCAGCAGGTTGCCCAGCAGCACGCTGAGGAGCAGCGCGACCATCAGCCCGAAGGTCGCCGCCGCGACCGTGCGGGGCGAGAGGCCCGCGTACCAGCGTCCCAGGCGGGTGAGTTCCCGGGCGGCGAGGCGCTCGGCGCGGGGGGCGAGCAGCAGGGCGGCGAGCGCGCCCGCCAGCATCAGGCTGAGGGTATTCACGCGCGTCACATCGGGGTCGCCGGTTCCCACGGCGAGCATTCGCCCCGCCGCCCATCCGGCGAGGAGACCGAGCAGCATGATGACCAGCCGGAAGGCAAGCACGTCCCCGAGTGTAGCGGAGGCCCGGCATTCTAGAGGCCGCACTCCGTCACAACGGGTGAGGAAACTGACGCATTGATGTGTGGTTCAAAGTGGACGCTCATAGAGGCCAGTTACCATGCCTGCCATGCGTGAAGTTTCCAAGGTGGCCTGCGTGGCGGGCCTGTTGTTCAGCGGAGTGTCCGGCGTGGCGGGCGCGCAGGGAACGTCCTCGCCCGCCGCTCCTGCCCGCGCGGCCACGACCCCCGTATCGGCCGCCACGGCGCGCGGCGCCAGCAGCGTGGCGGTGGAGATCAGCGGGACGGTCCAGGGCCAGATCGTGGCCTGCCCCAAAACGCTCAAGGTGAGCGCGGCGGCGGTCTGCCTGTACGTGCGGAACACCCCGGCCTCGCTGCGGCCCCTGGTGCGCGGCAAGCTGGGCACGCGGGCTCAGGGCGACTGGAAGACCTCCGGCCAGGCCAGCTCGCTGCTGGTGGCGAGCGCGGCGGGTGGCGCGGCCAACACCTTCGTCCTGATGGCCCCGCTGAGCGCCCAGGAATCCCTGCTGGTGGTGGACACGGCGCCGACGGCCGCCGCCTCCGCCGCTCGTCCCGCCGCCCCGGCGGGCGTGATCAAGGGCCAGCCCTACGTGCTCGGGCGCGATCTGATCGGCGTGGTGAACGTCACGTCCCTCGGCGCGGGCAAGTTCCGCCTCACCCGCGGCGGCCTGGACCCGCTGACGGTCACGGTCGGGCAGAAGCGGGCGCAACTGGGCAGTGGCAGCGTGGAACTCCCGCTCGTGCCCGCCAGCGACGGCACCAACCTGATCTTCCCGCTCGCGGGCCTGCGCTCGCTGGGCTGCACCTTCACCCCGGCGGGGTCGAACGTGACGGTCGCCTGCGGCCAGGCGAGCGTGGGGCTGCGGCCCATCGTGTTCTGAGCAGTGAGCCCTCAGGAAAGGAAGCTTCCACGCGGGGCTTCCTCTTTTTCATTTCCTGGCCCCGGCTTTAGCTCGTCTTGAGAGTCCGCCTGGGGGGAACCGGGGGCGGCGCGGCTGCGTAATCATGACCGCAAGGAGGCATCACCCATGAGTATTCTTGACCGTCTATCCCGCCTGCTGCGTGCCAACGTCAACGACCTCATCAGCCGGGCGGAGGACCCCGGCAAGATCATTGACCAGGCCCTGCGCGATATGCGCGCCGCCTACGGCGAGGCCCGGGCTGAGGTCGCCGACGCGATGAGCCAGAACGCCCGCCTGGAGCGGGAGGCGGGAACCAACCGCAAGCTCGCCGAGGAGTACGAGAAGAAGGCCGAGGAGGCCCTGCGCGGCGGCAGCGAGGACCTCGCCCGCGAGGCTCTGAGGCGCGCCCAGAACCACAAGGACCTCGCCAAGGGGTTCGAGGAGCAGATCGCCGTGCAGAGCAGCACAGTGGACCAGCTCAAGACCCAGCTCCGCGCCCTGGAAGCCAAGATCGACGAGATGGAGTCGAAAAAGACCCTGCTCGCTGCCCGGCAGAAGACGGCCCAGGCGGGCGCCACCCTCGACCGCGTCAGCGGCTTCGACAAGGCGGGCGGCGCCATGAACGCCTTCGAGGACATGGAGCGCAAGGTCGCGGGAATGGAGGACCGCAACCGCGCGATGGCCGACCTGCGCCAGGAGGGCGACCTTGACGCGCAGCTCAAGGACCTGGGGCGCGACCGCGACCTTGACGACGCCTTTGCCGCCCTCAAGGCCCGGGTTCAGGGCGGGGACAAGCCGCAGGGGTAAAAGCCACCGGAATCAGGCAAAAGGGGCGCGCTCACGTCCCTTTTCCCATTTGGAGCGCACCCCGATCAGTCAGGGCGGGGCCCGGCCCACTCGATGCCATAGCCCGGCGCCTCGGCGAGCAGCCGTGCGAACTCCTCCGGGCGTCAGCAGGACCAGCAGGCGCGCGGTGGGGGACCTGAGCTTGAAGGCGTGGGGGAGGCCGCGCGGCAGGAAGACACAGTCCCCTGGCGTGGCCCGGTGGCGGCGGTCCCCCACCTGGAATTCCACCTCGCCTTCGAGCAGGTAGAACGTCTCGTCCTCGTGGGTGTGCAGATGCGGAGGGGGCTCCAGACCCGCCTGAACGCATTCCTCGACCAGGGCGAAGGCGCCGCCGGTGTCCTCGCCGCGCCGGAGCACCGTCTGCTGCTGCGACAGTAGTCGAGCGCGTCCCCGACCCCCGGGACGGCCGCGCGAAAATCGTCCAACTCACCCCGCGAGGCCGGGTGGCCGAGGGCGTCGCCCGCGCGGCCATCACCGGGGTGCAGGAGGAGTGGGCGCGGCACCTCGGCCCCGGGGACTTCGAGCAGCTCCTGACCCTGCTCCGGCGCCTCAACGCCCACGTGACGGCGGGAGACGGGTGAGGCCCGTCTATTCCCGGAGCTTCGATCACCAGGCGTCCTCCGGCTCCAGAGGCCCCTGCATCAGGTCAACTTCATGAATGCTGACAGAATAGGGCCGATGTCGCGCTCTACCCTGAACCCCATGCGAGGCCGCGCCTCCCTCCTGATCGCCGCACCCCTGCTCGCGCTGCTGGGGGCGTGCGCGCCCGCCACCACCAGGGCGGCCCCGCCCGTGCAAGCGAGCACCAGCGTCTCCGCCGTGTCCTTCTACCCGCGCGAGACGGGGCTGAGCTGGACCTATCTCCCCGAGGGCGAACCAGCGGGCGGGTTGCCGTACACCCTGCGCGCGCTGGGGCCGACCGTGTTCGCGGGACAGACCGTCCTCGCGTTCGAACTGACCGGGCGCGGCGCGGACCAGACGTGGTACCGGCAGGTCGGCGCGTCCGGCGTGCAACTCCTGGGTTTTCGCAAACCCGGGGTGACGGTGCGGCTGGAGCCCGCCTGGACCGAGGCGCCCGCCGAGAATGCCTGGCGGGTGGGCCTGGCCTGGGAGGGCCAGAGCCGGGTGACCCTGACGAGCGACGACGGCAAGGTGCAGGCACAGGGCACGCTGAAGTACCGCTACGACGTGCAGGACCGCCGCCGGGTGACCACACCCGCCGGAGCCTTCGACGTGTGGGTAGTCACCCGCCAGATCACGGACGACGTGGGCGGCCTGTTTCCGGAGGCGCAGCAAGAGTGGTTCACCCCCTTCGTGGGAGATGTTCGCACGCCCGAGGGTCTGCTCCTGACCGGGCGCAACTTTGGGGGGAGGTAAGGATGGCGCCGCTGCTCTACCGTGGGGACATGACGCCCCGCCCTCTCAGCCTACCCTCAGAGTCGGGAGGCCAGCCATGAGCGAGCCGAAAACCTCCTCCAGCCTGACTCCGGCGGGGCGCACGCCGCTCCTCGACCGGGTGAACACCCCGGAGGACCTGAAAAAACTCTCGCGCGACCAACTGCCCACGCTTGCGGCCGAGCTGCGCGACGAGATCGTGCGGGTGTGTTCGGTGGGCGGGCTGCACCTCGCCAGCAGCCTGGGTGCCACCGACCTTATCGTGGCGCTGCACTACGTGCTGAACTCGCCCCGTGACCGCATCCTCTTCGACGTGGGGCACCAGGCGTACGCGCACAAGATGCTGACGGGCCGCCGCGCGCAGATGCCCACCGTGAAGAAGGAGGGCGGCCTGTCCGGCTTCACCAAGGTCAGCGAGTCCGAACACGACGCGATCACGGTGGGACACGCGAGCACGAGTCTGGCGAACGCGCTCGGCATGGCCCTCGCCCGCGACGCGATGGGGCAGGACTTCAAGGTCGCCGCCGTCATTGGGGACGGCTCGCTCACGGGCGGCATGGCGCTCGCCGCGCTGAACACCATCGGCGATATGGGGCGCAAGATGCTCATCGTTCTGAACGACAACGAGATGAGCATCAGCGAGAACGTGGGGGCGATGAGCCGCTTCATGCGCGGCCTCCAGGTGCAGAAGTGGTTCCAGGAGGGCGAGGGCGCCGGGAAGAAGGCGGTGCAGGCCGTGAGCAGGCCGCTCGCCGACTTCATGAGCCGCGCCAAGAGCAGCACCCGCCACTTCTTCGACCCCGCAAGCGTGAACCCCTTCGCGGCGATGGGCGTGCGCTACGTGGGGCCGGTGGACGGGCACAACGTTCAGGAGCTCGTGTGGCTGATCGAACGGCTGGTGGACCTTGACGGGCCGACCATCCTGCACGTGGTCACCAAGAAGGGCAAGGGCCTGAGCTACGCCGAGGCCGACCCGATCTACTGGCACGGGCCGGGCAAGTTCGACCCGGCAACCGGGGAGTTCAAGCCGAGTGACGCCTACTCATGGAGTGCGGCCTTCGGGGACGCGGTGACGGAGCTGGCGAAGCAGGACCCGCGCACCTTCGTCATCACGCCCGCCATGCGCGAGGGGAGCGGGCTGGTGCGCTACAGCCAGGTTCACCCCCACCGCTACCTGGATGTGGGCATCGCGGAGGACGTGGCGGTAACGACCGCCGCCGGGATGGCGCTCCAAGGCCTGCGCCCCATCGTGGCGATCTACTCGACCTTCCTGCAACGCGCCTACGATCAGGTGCTGCACGACGTCGCCATCGAGAACCTGAACGTGACCTTCGCCATTGACCGGGGCGGCATCGTGGGCGCGGACGGGGCGACGCACAACGGCGTTTTCGACCTGAGCTACCTGCGCTCGATTCCGAACGTCCGCATCGGGCTGCCGAGGGACGCTGCCGAGTTGCGCGGGATGCTGAAGTCCGCGCAGGAGAACCCTGGCCCCTTCGCCATCCGCTACCCGCGCGGCAACACCGAGCGCGTGCCCGACGGCACTTGGCCGGAGTTAAGGTGGGGCACCTGGGAGCGGCTGCGGGACGGCGACGACGTGGTGGTTCTGGCGGGCGGCAAGGCGTTGGAGTACGCGCTGAAGGCCGCGCGGGACCTCCCCGGCGTCGGCGTCGTGAACGCCCGCTTTGTCAAGCCGCTGGATGAGAAGATGCTGCGCGAGGTGGCCTCCAAAGCCCGCGCCCTGGTCACCGTGGAGGACAACACGGTGGTCGGCGGCTTCGGGAGCGCGGTGCTGGAGGCGCTCAGCAGGATGGGGCTGGGCGTGCCCGTGCGGGTCCTCGGCATTCCCGACGAGTTCCAGGACCACGCGACGGTAGAGAGCGTGCACGCACGGGCGGGGATCGACACGCAGGCCATCCGTACCGTGCTCGCGGAACTCGGGGTGGACGTGCCGCTGGAGGTGTAGGAGGACAGATCAGTGCCGCGTTGGAGCAGACTTCAACTCCTCGGTCGGGGTTGAGGTCTGTTTCTTCTTAACGCCCTTCCCAGCTCAAGCCCTGACCTGCCCCTCTCCCACCACGACCCACTTCGTCGTCGTGAGTTCGCGCAGGCCCATCGGGCCCCGGGCGTGCAACTTCTGGGTGCTGATGGCGACCTCGGCGCCCAGGCCGAGCTGCCCGCCGTCGTTGAAGCGGGGGCTGGCGTTCACCATCACGGCGGCACTGTCCACGTCGCCCACGAAGCGCTCGGCCTGTGCCGGGTCGCGGGTCAGGATCACGTCCGTGTGGTTGCCATGCGCGGCGATGAAGTCGAGGGCCTCGTCCAGACCCGAGACGGTGCGGATGCTGGCGGTCAGGGCGAGGAATTCGGTGCCGTAGTCGGAGTCTTGGGCGGGCTCGGCCTCCAGCCCGGCAGCATGAAGTGCAGCCAGAGCGGGAGGATCGGCCCGCAGCGTGACACCCGCCGCGATCAGGTCCCGGGCGATGGCGGGCAGGGCGGGGAGCGCCCCCCCGTGGACCAGCAGGGTGTCGAGGGCGTTGCAGGCGCTGGGTTTCTGCACCTTGGCGTTGTGGATGAGCCGGGCGGCCCGCTCCACGTCGGCGGGGTCGCGGGTGAAACTCTCGTCGAGGTAGATGTGAACGACGCCGATGCCGCCCACGATGACAGGCACGGTGGCGTTCTCCACGCAGTAGCGGTGCAGCCCGGCCCCCCCGCGCGGAATGATGGCGTCCACCAGATCGTCCAGGCGCAGCAGGTCGAGCATCCGCTCGCGGGCCGGGTCGCGGATGACCTGGACGGCCTCGGCGGGAATGCCTTCGGAGGCCAGGCCAGCGCGAATGGCCTCCTCCAGCGCCGCGTTGCTGCCCACCGTCTCCCTGCCGCCGCGCAGGATGACGGCGTTCCCGCTCATCAGGGCCAGGGCGGCCACGTCCACCGTCACGTTGGGGCGGCTCTCGTAGATCACGCCGAGGACGCCGAGGGGCACCCGACGGCGGGAGACACGGAGGCCGTTGGGCCGGACCTCGTCGGGCGTGGTCTCCCCCACCGGGTCGGCCAGGGCCGCCACCGCCTCCACGTCCCGGGCGATGGCCGCGAGGGAGGCCGCGTCGAGGCGCAACCGGGCGACCATATGTTCAGGAAGTCCCGCTGCCTGCGCTGCCGCCACGTCCCGCGCATTCGCCTCCAGAATCTCGGCCTCGCGCGCCTGCAGTTCCCGCGAGGCCGCGTGCAGGGCCGCCACCTTGTGGGCCGTGGGCAGCGAGCGCAGCACCCGCGCCGCCCGCCGCGCCCGCAGGCCCATCTCCCGGACGGTGAGGGTCTCGGTGGTCGTCATGGGGGCAGGGTAGCAGGGGGAACGGGATGGGCGCGGCCGCCCGTCTGGAGGGGTGTGGGCGTTGCCGGGTGGTGGCTGGCCCCACAGCGTCCGGGGCGTGGGGACAGTTCCCCGCCAACGCCTGCTCCCGCTTCGCTCAGGCGGAGCGGTGTTACAGCCCCGTAAGACCAGGCCTGGCACACTGCCGGAGGGATGAAAGGGAAGCTGCGAGGGCAAGACACTGGTGCGGCAGCAGAATTCCTGTCCCACCCTTCCCTGATGGCCGCCCCCAGGCTTTCCCTGCTGTTCGCGGCCACCCTGGGGACCACCCTGGTGAATCTGGCGTGCCTGCTCGCCCTGGGGCCGCGGGGGGCGGCGGTGCAGGACGCGCTGTTCGTCGCGTGTTGCGCGCTGTGTGCCTGCACGGCGGCCGAGGCGGCCCGACTGCACCCGGCGCCGCGGAACCGGGCCTGGACGTTCGTCGCGCTGGCCTTTGGCGTCTCGGCCCTGGGCAATGCCTGCTGGACCTACCTCGAATATGTCCGGCGGGAGACCTCGACCTCTTCGCTGGCGGACGTGGCGTTTTTGCTGGTGCCGGGCCTGCTCGCGCTGGCCTTTCTGCACCTGCCGCACGCCCGTCCCAGGGGGCACGACCGGGTGCGGCTCGCCCTCGACGTGTCCGTCCTGGTGGGTCTCCTGGCCCTGTGGGGCTGGCGGCTCTTCATCGCCCCGGCGGTGGCCGACCTGCAGGAGCAATCGCTGGCCGCGGCGCTGGCGGCCCTGTACCCGCTGCTGGACATGGGGCTGCTGTGCCTGCTCGCCTGGCTCGTGCCGCAGCGCCTCCCGTCCTGGCCGACGCTGTGTTTCGCGGCCGGGACGACCGGCTTCGTCCTGGGGGACGTGGTCTACGCACGCCTGGAGGCGAGTGGGGGGTACGTCACGGGCCATCCCAGCGACCTGCTGTGGGCGGGCGGGGTGGTGGCCTTCGCCGCCGCCGCGTGGTGCAGCGTGCGGAACATCCCGCATGACCAGGCCCCGCCCCCACGGCTGGAACTGCGGCCCCTGTCCTTCGTGCTGCCCTACCTGGCGCTGGCAGTCAGCTTCCTGCTGCACAGCCTCGTGCCGGGCGGCAGGCCGGGAGAACTCGGCACGCTCGCCGTCCTGGCCGGGCTGGTGGGCCTGCGGCAGGGCCTGGTCTGGCAGGACAAGACCCGGCTGGAGGCGGAGCTGCGCGACGCCGCGCGGCTGCTGGAGGCCCGGGTGGAGGAACGCACCGTGCAGGTGCGCCAGACCTTCGAGGGCGGGCTGCTGGCGCTGGGCATGGCCCTGGAAGGCCGCGACCTGGAGACCAGCGGCCACACCGAGCGGGTGGTTCGGCTCGCCCGCGCGCTGGGGCGGGCGCTGCACCTCCCGCCCGAGGATCTGGACGCGCTCTCGCAGGGCGCGTACCTGCACGACCTCGGCAAGCTCACCGTGCCGGACGCCATCCTCCACAAGCCCGGGAAACTGACCCCGGAGGAGTTCGCCGAGATGCAGACCCACGCCGAGCGCGGCCACCGCCTCGCCCTGCGCCTGCCCCACCTCGCCCCGGGGGCCCTGACCGTGATTCTGCATCACCACGAGCGCTGGGACGGCACCGGCTACCCGCATGGGCTGCGCGGCGAGGGCATCCCGCCCCTCGCCCGCATCTTCGCCGTCGCCGACGTGTACGACGCCCTGGTGAGCGAGCGCCCGTACAAGCCCGCCTGGACCCCGCAGGCCGCCGCCGCCGAGATCCTCGCGGGGGCGGGGCGGCACTTCGACCCCTGCGTGGTCCGCGCCTTCGCGGGGCTCCGCGAGGCCGGGCGGCTGGGCACTCCCGAAGAGGCGCGGGACGAGAGTACCTCCCTGCCCGCAGAATCTCCCGCTACAGCCGCACCAGATCGTCCCGGTGGACCGCCTCCGGGCCGTAAGTGAACCCCAGCACCCCCTCGATGTCGCGGGAGTGGCGCCCGGCGATCCGCGCGAGGTCGGCGGCGCGGTAGCGGGTGAGCCCGCGTGCCACCTCGCGGCCGTCCGGCGCGACGAGGCGGACCGTGTGGCCGCGCTCGAAGGGGCCGTGGACGGCGGTGATTCCGGCGGGGAGCAGGCTTCCGCCCCGTTCCCGCACCGCCCGCGCCGCGCCCGCGTCGAGCATCACCCGGCCCGTCGCCACCTCCGCCAGAATCCAGCGCTTGCGGGCCTCCAGACGCGAGCCGTGCGCGAGAAAGCGTGTGCCGAGGGCCTCGCCGCTCACGACGCGGCCTAGGGCGTTCTCGGCGTCGCCGTGGGCAATCACGACCGGAGTTCCCGCCCGGGTGGCGATCTCGGCCGCCTGAATCTTGGTGTGCATCCCGCCCGTGCCGCGGTGGCTGCCCGCGCCGCCCGCCAGCGCCCAGACCTCGGGCGTCACCCGTTCCACCACCGGGATCAACGTCGCCCCAGAGTCCACGCGTGGGTCGGCGGTATAGAGGCCCGGCGCGTCGGTCAGGATCACCAGCAGGTCGGCCTCCGTCAGGTTCGCCACGAAGGCGGAGAGGGTGTCGTTGTCACCCACCCTGAGCTGCGCCGTCGCCACCGCGTCGTTCTCGTTGATGATCGGCAGAACGGCCCGACTCAGGCAGCCGTCCAGGGTGGTGCGGGCATTCAGGTAGCGGGTGCGGTCGCGGAAGTCGTCGGCGGTGAGCAGCACCTGCGCGACGGGCACCCCGTACAGGTCGGCGATGCTCGCGTACAGGTGCATCAGGCGGCCCTGCCCGACCGCCGCCAGGAGCTGCTTTTCCGCCAGCGTCCGATCACGCGGCGGAAAGCCCAGCGCCTCCCACCCGGCCAGCACCGCGCCGCTGGTCACCAGCACCACCTCGTGCCCCCCCGAACGCACCGCCGCCATGTCCCGCAGCAGGTCCACCAGCCGCGGGCGATGGAGCCGGTCCCCCCCCGCTGTCAGGACACTGGTGCCAAGTTTGAGGACGACGCGCATGGCGCCCAGAATAGGGGTGAGGAGGACGGGTGGGCGAGGCTCGCCTATGCTGGCCTTTCAGGGCGCCAGGAGCCCATTCAGGGCCTGACGGACGAACCACCCGTGACGTGCCCGCAGCGTCTCCTCCACCTCGGCCTCCAGCCCCCACCCCGCCAGTCGGCCCGCCGGACGCAGGGCGGCCCGGAGGTCCCAGAGCGGCAGCGGGGCAAAGTCGAGCCCGGACCCCGCCCGGTAGCGCCCTGTCAACTCGTCCATCGCGTCAGGGCCGTAGAAGAAGAGGGTTTCGAGCCGGGCATTCGCCAGGTCGGCGAGTGGGTCGCCCAGCGCCGCGTCCTCCCAGTCAATCACCGCGGCCAGGCGGCCCTCCCGCCACAACACGTTGCCCGGCCAGAAATCCCCGTGCAGCAGGGTGGGCGCGTTGCGGGGTGTGGGCGGCCAGACCGGTTCGAGCGCGTCCCGGATCGTCCCCTCATCCAGCGTCTCGTCGAGAACGGCGGGGCGCTCGCTCAGGTCCGGCAACGGGCGGAGGAAGGGCAACTCCCCCACCCACCGGACGGCATGGAGCCGGAGGAGGAAGTCGGCCATCTGCACGGCGCAGTCGGTCGGGTTGGCGGGGGTGAGGACTGTTTGGCCCTCGACATACCCCGTAACCAGGACAGGCGCGGGAAAAAGCACGCCGGACGAGTCGGCATACAGCGGCCGTGGGACGGGGAGGCCGGCCGATGTGAGGAGGCGCAGGAGGTGGAACTCGTCGTCGGCCACGCTCGGCTTGCCGCGGACATCCGCCTCCCCGTGCTGCCGGAGGACCCACCGCTCGACTGACCCACCTGGAATGCGGACCTCCAGAGCCATGACCTGGGCGGAAACACCTCCGGCCAGCGCCCACGACCGCAGCACCTCGGCGTGGGGGTTCAGGCGCCACACGAGCTGCTGGAACGGCGTATCCCTCATCAGACGGGCTTCCTACCCCGCCCGAGCGGCAGGAGCAGGAAGCTCCAGAGGCAAACCACCCGCGCCCGATTCACGACTCTTCCAGCCTAACGCCGCGTCCCCCGACGTGGGTGATGCACCGGACAAGACCACCTTGGACGTCCCCTGAAGAGGAGCTGACCATTGGGATAGACGCTGAGGGCACGCGGGAGCACCCGCCTGACACTTCCCCCACCCAGGAGGATTTCAGATGCACACCGAACCCCGCCGGGCCTCTTCCCTCCTCGTTCCCCTGCTCGCGCTGCTGCTCCTCGCGCTCGTCACCGCGGTGGGAGGCTGGATCGCGGGCGGCGTGATCGCCGTGCTGGGGCTCCTGCTGCTCTCCACCGCCTCGGGCCGTCAGCGGGAACGGCGCGCCGGGGGAGGAACGGGTGGGGCGGGTTGGTCCGGCACCGACTCCTGGGGCGGGGACTCGGGCTGCGACTCGGGTGACGGCGGGGGGGATGGGGGGGGCTGCGGGGGAGAATGATTCTGTTCCTCCCCCCGCCGCAGGGCGCGGAAGGTCCCGCGCAGCAGCCGGGCCGCCTCGCCCGCCCGGACGCCGCCCATGACGGACGGAGTGTGGCCCCAGTGGGAGGCGAGCAGGTCACCCACCCCACCCAGCGCCCCCGCCTTGGGGTTGCGCGCCCCGTATACGAGGCGGGCGACCCGCGCCTCCAACGCCGCCCCCAGGCACATTGGGCAGGGCTCCAGCGTGACGACGAGCGTGCAATTCGTCAGGTAAGGGGTGCCGAGCGTCCGGGTGGCGTCGCGCAGGGCGGCCAGTTCCGCGTGGTGGGTCATGTCCCCATGTTCCCGGCTGGTGTTGCGCCCCCGGCCCACCACCCCCCCGTCCGGTCCCAGCACGACCGCGCCGACCGGCACCTCGCCCACCCGCGCCGCCTCGTGGGCGAGGGCCAGGGCCTCCCCCATCGCCGTATGAAGGGGGTCTTCGGGAACGCCCGCCTCCTCGCGCGCCCCGGCAGCCCAGAGGGAGGGCATGAGGCCCGCCCACCGCACATCGGCCCCCACGGCGAGGACGGGCACCCGGTCCCGTTCCCCGCGCGGCACCTTGGCGTCGGTGAATACGTCGCTGAGCTTGCGCGTGCCACCGCTCAGGCGCGCCCGGTCCCCCGGCTGACGGGTACGGAGCGTCCAGCCGTCCGGGAGGGGAAAGTCGGGGGTGGGCCACGGCAGCGGTTGGAGGTGGAGCCGCCCGCCCGTCACGGTCACGTCACGAGCGGCGGGCAGGGTGACGTGCGCCGTCTCGCCCGCTCCAAGCGCTGCGGCGAGACGCTCGACGTGTTCAGCATGGTAGGGCAGGCCCGCGTCCGTCAACGCCCGCGTCACGTACCGGCGCAGGACGGCGGGAGACTGCTCACTCAGGGGGGCGTGCGCGGTCAGGCGGGCAGCGAGGTCTTCCAGCGCCGCGTCATCCTCGCGGGACAGGCGGGCCAGCCGTCCCAGTGCCTCCTCCACGCTGGGAAAACGGGCACTCAGGAGGGGCAGGACGGCGGTCCGCAACCACGCGCGGGTCTGGGTGGGGTCGGCGTTGGTGGGGTCCTCGCGCCAGTCCTGACCCAGGGCGCGCAGGAAGGCCTCGACCTCGGCGCGGGAAACATCCAGCCAGGGGCGGCGCACCCGGCCCCGGACGGGAGGAATACCGTTCAGAACGGCCTCACCGCGCAGGAGTTGCATCAGCACCGTCTCCGCCTGGTCGCGGCGGGTGTGGGCGGTCAGGACAGCCCCAGCACCATACCGTTTCGCCGTCCGGCCCAGGAAGTCGTAGCGCACGCGGCGGGCGGCGTCCTCCACATTCCAGCCGCGCCGGGCCGCGACGGCCAGCACGTTCACCCGCGTTCCCTCGAAGGGCACGCCCAGCCCGCCCGCGAGGGTTCGCACCCAGGCCTTATCCACCGCCGAGTCCGGGCGCAGCGCGTGGTCGAGGTGGGCGGCGACGGGCTGGACTCCGGCGAGCAACAAGGCCCGCAGCAGTGCCACGCTGTCTGCCCCGCCCGATACGCCGACGACCACCACCCGCCCCGCATAGGGCGCGAGGGGGCGTTCCAGAATCGCAGGGGGCCTCACCCCTCCACCCAGCCCGGCCAGGTCACTCCCAGCGCCTGTGCGAGGGCGAGCGCGTCGTGAGGGGCATGGGCGCCGATATCGTTGTCGAAGTAGACGTACACGTCGCGGGGCTGCTGAGGAAGGGGCATGTCCGTGAGGCGCCGCGCGTCCGCAGGCTCACTGCCCGCCCGCCACGCCCGGACCCGCTCGGCCCAGGCGGCGATCTCGCCGGGCTCGTACCCGCTGCGGTACAGCTCGCGGGAGCCGTGCAGGCGGACATAGACGAAGTCGGTCGTCACCTCCTCGATCAGTGGGAAGTGCCCCGCCGCGTCCGCGACGACGAGCGCGACCCCGTGACGGCGCAGCAACTCGGGCAGCTCGGGGGTGACGAAGCTCGCGTGCCGGACCTCCAGCGCGTGGCGCAGGGGCACGTCCCGTTCCGCCTGCGTCCACGCCTGGCCCTCCAGGTGCGCGTCGTGCTCGGTCGCCAGCCGCGCCGCCTCCCCCATCGAGCCCGGCAGCAGCGTCAGGAAGGCGTCCAGCACCTCCGGGGCGAAGCGCACCCCCTCGGGGAGTTGCCAGAGGACCGGCCCCAGACGGTCTCCCAGCCGCAGCAGCCCCGAAGCGAAGAAGTTCGCCAGCGGCGCCCGCACCCCCCGCAACTTCTTCATGTGGGTGACGAAGCGCCCGCCCTTGACCGCGAAGACAAATCCCGGCGCGGTCTGCGCGGCCCAGCGGGCGTAGGACTCCGGCTTCTGCAGCGCGTAGAACGACCCGTTGATCTCCACGCTGCCCAGTCGCCCGGCGAGATATTCCAGTTCGCGCCGCTGCGGGAGTCCCTGAGGGTAGAACGCGCCCCGCCAGTGCCGGTACGTCCAGCCGGAGGTGCCGATAAATACCCGGCCGGGCTGGGGGGAAGTGGGCGGGTCGGTCAAGGGGTCCTCGGGTCGGGAAGAGAGCGGTGCGGTTTCTCCCGGTCCCACACTATGCCGTGGGAAGCGTCCGGGCGGGGACCTCCCCGTACAATGGCCCCATGTCCCCCCGCGTCGGCCAGCCCGCCCCCGAGTTCGATGCCCGCAGCGACGACGGCCGCCCCATCCGCCTCGCCGACCTGCGGGGGCGCTGGGTGGTGCTGTACTTCTACCCCCGGGCGAACACGCCGGGCTGCTCCATTGAGGCGCAGCGGTTCGAGGCCGCCCTTCCCGAGTTCGAGCGCCTGGGCGCCACCGTGATCGGCGTGAGCACCGACACCGAGGCGCGTCAGGCCAATTTCCGCGACTTCTGCGGCCTCAGCTTCCCGCTCATCCCCGATGGGGACCGCACCCTGTCGCGCACCTACGGGGTGATGGGCGGCCTGGGCGGGCTGCTCGGCATAGCGGCCCGGCAGACCTTCCTGATCGACCCGACCGGGAAGGTCGCGCACCACTGGTCCAGCGTGAACCCGCAGACCCACGCGGCGGAAGTGCTGCGCTGGCTCCAGGGCCAGGCGGTGCGGGCGTAGCCTCAGCGTCCCCGACCTTCTGAGGGCCGGTCCGCCGAGCTGGGACTTCCCGGAATCACCGGCCCCTGCGGGTACAGCCAGCGCAGGAAGACGAGGAACAGCCCGATCACGGTCGCGGTGCTTGTGGTGAGAAAGGCGATGATCACGCCGCTCTCCAGCCGGAAGGGGCGCCCGTTCAGCTCGCCCCAGCCGAGGGCCAGGGTCAGCACCACGTCGGCGACCAGCCACGCCGTCGCCAGGACGAAGACAGCTCCGCCGATCACCAAGCGTAGCAGGCGCTGGTCCACGGCCTCGCGGTAGCGCAGCTCGCGGGTGCGGCGCTCCAGCTCGGTGGCGCCCGAGTCGCTCAGCCGCTGCTCGACCTCCAGGCCGCTCCGCACCACCCGGTCTATCGGGTTGGTCTCGGGCGTGGAAGGCGGTGGGAAGAACGGGCCGGGTTCGGTCGGCATCAGGCGCTGCGGGCGAGACTGGTGTAGTACTCGCGGGTCACCTCGTTGGGGATCAGGTCATTCGGCAGGCCGTACGTCAGGGTCCACGGGCTGCCCTGGAGGTGGGTCAGGCGCGACAGCTCCTCGCCGTCCATCTGCCCGTAATTGCGCCACACGCTCCGCACGACCTCCAGCGCGTCGGGGTCGGCGCTTAGATCGGGTTCGCCGGGAGCGACGGGCAGAATATCGTCCGGGCGCAGCGTCCGCTCGCCGCGCCAGTAGTCCCAGAGCTTGCGGACCACCGGCCCGTGCCGCCAGGCATGCACCGTGTTGTAGATCAGGGACCGCCCCAGCAGCGCCAGGGTCCACCCGTGCGCGATGTACACCAGCTTGTGAACCTGCATCTGCGTCAGCGTGCGTCCCTCGGCCCGCGCGAGGTCGAGGAATGCATTTGCCACCACCTCGGCGGCATATCCAGTCCGGGTCGGGTCAGCAACGGTCATAGGCGGCCTCCTTTCTGATCACAGCGTAACACAAGCGGCCTACGTTCAAGAAAGGATAAGGGACCGTCCTCCATGGGGTGACGGTCCCTCGGCTCGCGGCGCCTACCCCAGGCTGGCGAGCGCCTCGCGCATGATGTCCAGCCCCGTCCCGGCCTCCTCGCGGGTCAAGATCAGTGGCGGGCTGATGCGGATGACCGCCTCGCCGCAGTCGAGGTTGAGAAGGCCGCGCTCGAACATCGCCATACTCGCCGCGTCACGGAGCTTGCCATCGGGGCTGCCGTCCGGCTTCACAAACTCCAGGCCGATGAAGAGGCCCTCGCCGCGCACGTCTCCCAGGAAGGGGAACTCGGCCTGCATCCCCCGAAGCTCGTTCATGATGTACGAGCCGACCGATGCCGCGTTCTCCATCAGGCTCTCACCGCAGCCGGGGTGCTTCACCACGCCTTCGAGCAGGTCGAGCGTCGCGTGGGCCGCCGCCGCCGCCACCGGATTCCCGCCGAACGTCGAGCCGTGCGAGCCGACAGGCCAGGTCATGACACTATCCTTCGCCAGCATCGCGCTGATTGGCAGACCCGAGGCAATACCCTTCGCCAGCGTCACGATGTCGGGCTGGACGTCGAAGTGCTGGAACGAGAACATCTTCCCGCTGCGGCCCATCCCCGCCTGCACCTCATCGAAGATCAGGAGGATGCCGTACCGGTCGCACAGCGCCCGCAGCCCCGGCAGGAAGTCCGCGGGCGGCACGATGTACCCGCCCTCACCCTGCATGGGCTCGATGATGATCGCGGCGACCTCATCGGAGGGAATAACGGTCTGGAACAGCCCCTCGATGTGGTCGAGGACCGCCTGCCCGCAGGTTTCGGGCGTGCTGCCCAGCGGCGGGCGGAAGGGATTGGGGTAGGGCACGTGGCTGACGTTGGGCAGCAGCGGGCCAAAGCCGCGCTTGTATTTCGTCTTGGAGCCCGTCAGCGTGATGGCCCCGTAGGTCCGCCCGTGGAAAGAGCCCAGCGTGGAGATGATGTGGGTGCGCCCGGTGTGGTTGCGCGCGAGCTTCACTGCCGCCTCGACCGCCTCAGCACCGCTGTTCCCGAAGAACACGCGCCACTTCTCGCCGGGCCGCTCGACGTGCGAGACGAGGCGCTCGGCCAGGCTGGTCGTAATCTCCTGCGGGTAGTCGGTCAGGCAGACGTGGGTGAACCGCGTGATCTGCTCCTGCACGGCCTTCACGACATGCGGGTGCGCGTGCCCCGTCGTGCTCACCGCGATGCCCGCGAAGAAGTCGAGCATGGTGTTGCCGTCCACGTCGGTCAGCCACACGCCCTCGCCGTGGTCCGGCACGAAGGGGTAAGGCCGCATGTACGAGGTGGAGAGGTGCTTAGAATCGCGCTCCATGATGGCCTTCGTCTTGGGGCCGGGGAGCGAGGTCTTGAGAAGGGGCTGGCGGGGCTTGGGGAGGGTAGTCATTGGGAACTCCTGAATAAATTGGAGGGAATTAGGGCGGTTGCATCGCAGGGGGACCCCTCCGGGCCATCTCCCTCTCAAGGGAGGCAAGGCGTTACCCTGACTCCCTTTGAGGGGAGCTGTCAGCGAAGCTGACTGAGGGGTTGTATGCGACTCAGTCCCCGCTCACCGGCTGCGGCGTTTGAAGCATTCCGTCGGGCGCCGTATCCGTGACCGCCGTGTCATGGGTCAGCGGGCCGCTGCTCCCGACCCCATACGCTGCCCACTTGTCCTCGCGGCTGTTCAGGCGGTGCTGGGTCGCGCCGGGGCGGTTGCGGCTCTCGCTGAACTCCTTGGGCTCGATGGAGATACGCTCGCCCTCCATCAGGCCGTAGATGCCAGTCTGACCGGGCTCGCGGCGCTGCCAGTCCTCGGGCACGGCCATATCGGGGCCGGTGTAGTCGGTCGGCTCGGAGTACGCGGCGATGTAGCCCTCGAAGTTGCGGAGGATCAGCTTTTCCGGGCTGTGGCTCAGCACGTAGTTGGGCGCGACCGGAATCTTGCCGCCGCCGCCGGGAGCATCCACCACGTAGGTCGGGACGCTATAGCCCGAGGTATGCCCGCGCAGGCTCTCCATGATCTCCAGGCCCTTGGCGACGGTGGTCCGCAGGTGCCCCGCCCCATGCACGAGGTCGCACTGGTAAATGTAGTAGGGCCGCACCCGAATCTTGACGAGTTCGCGCAGCAGTTTCTGCATGATGACCGGGTGGTCGTTCACGCCCCGCAGCAGCACGCTCTGGTTGCCCAGCGGCACGCCCGCGCGGGTGAGGCGGTCGCACGCCTCGGCCACCTCCGGCGTGATCTCCTTGGGGTGGTTGACGTGGATGTTCATCCACAGCGGGTGGTTCTCGGCAAGCACGTCGCACAGTTCCTGGGTCACGCGCATGGGCATGAACACGGGGACACGCGTGCCAATGCGAATGATCTCGATGTGCTCGATCTTGCGGAGCTCGGCGAGCAGGCGGCCCAGCACCTTGGGCGCCAGCGTCAGCGGATCGCCGCCCGAGAGCAGCACGTCGCGCACCTGGGGTGTGTTCCGCAGATAGTTGAGCTGCGCCTCGTACTCGGCGGGGTTGAAGGTCTCGGTCGGGTCGCCCACGATGCGGCTGCGGGTGCAGTAGCGGCAGTACGAGGCGCACTGGGTCGTGACGAGCATCAGCACCCGGTCGGGGTAGCGGTGCACCAGGCCGGGCACGGGGCTGTGCTTGTCCTCAGCGAGCGAGTCCTCCATCATCGCCGTGAAGGGCTCCAGCTCGTGGTGGGTGGGGATGACCTGACGCCGCACCGGGCAGGTGGGGTCCTCCGGGTCCATCAGCGAGGCGAAGTACGGGGTGATGTCCAGGCGGAAGATGCCCTTGGCGCTCGCCCCCGCCCGCTCGCTCTCGGTGAGGCGGATAACCTCCTCCAGTTCCTCGACGGAGTTGATGCGGTTCTTGAGCTGCCACTTCCAGTCGTACCACTGCTCGTCGGGCACGTCCTGCCATTTGGGGGCACGGTGGTTGCGGGGCAGCATCTGCTGAGACCGGACGGTCGCCTGCGGGTGCAGTCGGGTGGAACTGGGCATAGGTCCTCCTGGAATGAAGCGAAATGTAATGTCTTGCCTTTATTCTCAGAATTTCCGCCCTGCTTTGGAAGGCGCACGGCCCAGCTTTATGGCAGGTGAGGCCGGGCGCCAAACTGGCAAACGCCACTTCCGACCTTGCAATTGATAAGATGCTCCCATGAAGCAGCACGGCGGCTCCCTCGATCCCCTCGACCACCGCATCCTGGAAGAACTCCAGACCGATTCCCGCCTGAGCATGCGCGAACTGGGGCGCCGGGTCGGGCTCTCGGCGCCCGCCGTCACTGAGCGGGTGCGGCGGCTGGAGGACGCGGGCGTGATCCTGGGCTACGGGGTGCGGGTGGCGTCCAAGCCCCTGGGGCGCACCATCACTGCCTTTATCGGTGTGCAGGACAGCGGGCGCAACGACCCTACCCTGATCCGCTGGGCGAAGAAAAACGACGGCGTGCTCGAATGCCACAGCGTCACGGGCGACAACTCCTGCATCCTGAAAGTCGCTGTGCCGGACGTGGGCGCCCTTGAAAACATGCTCGGGGACCTGATCGCCATGGGCTTTACCTGCGACACGAGCATCGTGCTCAGTACGCCGCTGGAGGGGAAATTGCTGCTGCCGCCGAGGTGAGGGGGATCAACCCCGTTCTTCGGCAGAGAGGCCGCGGCGCCACAACACCTCAAGGGCAGTGCGCTTGACGGTCTGATCTTCCTCCAGGGCCAGCCTCCGCAAGGTCTCCTCCAACCGCGCGTCCCGGCAATAGCTCTCCAGGAGGGGCACGGTGGCGCGGCGGACACGGATGCTGGGATCACCCAGGGCCATGGCGATCAGCGTGGGCAACAGGTCCACGGCGGGCACCAGAGGACTGAGCTTGCAGGCATCGCAGCTTAGGGAATGGAGGGCGGCGCGGCGAACACGTGAAACGGGGTCACTCAGGAGATGCCGCAGAGGTTCGGCGCACCGTTCATCCACCAGATGGTCCAGGGCATTCGCGCAGTCGAAGCGGACCCGGGGTTGCCCGTGGCCCAGCCCCTCGATCAACCCGCCCACCACATCCGCGAGTTCGCCGGAAGCGTCCAGATGCTTCCGTACGGCCAGAATGTCGTGGAGGGGCATACGCGCGAAGCGGGCGCCGAGGGCCTGGGGGTCGTGGTGCCGTGACCAGGTCAGCAAAGACGCCGCCAGGTCATGAACGAACTGCCGACGCGCCAAGCGGCGTTCGGCGCGAGGGTCGGGTGCAGCCATCGCGAACCGCTCCACCGCTTCGACATATGTCTTGAGCCTCGCCCAGCCCGGAAACCCGTACTCCCATGCGAGGACGAACTGGGCGTCGGCCAGCCGCGCCCGCCTGTCCTCCAGGGTCACGAGCCGGGGCAGGTACACCGAGAAACGCTCTCGTGCCCCCGGGTGGCCGGAGAGGAAGGCTTTGAGCAGACTCTTGGCCTGCCTCCTGAGGTGTTCGAGGCTGGGCGCGGCGGGCAGTTGGCGCATGACGGCTCCCTTTCGAGAGGCCCCGAGTCCACGGTGGCGGGCCGAAAGGAAGGTCAGGGTTGTCGGGGGTGGGACTCGGCAGTGGGCTGTGCCCTTTCCGTGGACAGGAGGCGGCTGAACCGCGCTGGGACCAGCTTACACGGTCGCCGCCCGGGAACAGCAGGGGAACCGACGTAGCCCGGGTGAGCGAAATGGCGGGGCTGACCCCACGCGGCCCTCAGCCCCCCGCAGCCCGCCGGGTGTGCGCCGCGTACCTTTGCAACAGTTCCCATCCCGCCCCGCTCGCCATCACCTCGCGGGCCTGGGCCACGCCGTCCGCGATGCGCTCGACCTGGCCTGCCGTCCGCAGGGCCGCCCCGGCATTCAGGGCCACGATGTCGCGCTGGGCCGGGGTGCCGCCCCCGGTCAGCAGGGCGCGCGTAATTTCCGCGTTCTCGGCGGGCGTGCCCCCCACGATGGCCTCCCTGGGGTGGAGGCTCACGCCCACCTCCTCGGGATGCAGGGTGCGGTCAATTACCTCGCCGTCCCGCAGGCCGGTCACCGTGTTCGGGCCGCAGACGGTGAACTCGTCCAGGCCGCTGCCGTGGACGACCGTCGCCCCCCGCGCCCCCAACAGGCGCAGCACCTCCGCGAGCGTGCGTGTCAGCTCGGGCTTGAAGACGCCCACGACGAGGTGAGTTGCCCCTGCCGGGTTGGAGAGCGGTCCCAGGATGTTGAACACCGTCCGGGCAGCGAGGTCGGCGCGGACGGGCGCGGCGTGGCGCAGGGCCGGGTGATAGTTGCGCGCGAACATGAAGCCGATGCCGAGGCCGTTCACCCCATCCGCCACGACCTGCGGCGGGGCGTCGAGGTTCACGCCCAGGGCTTCGAGCACGTCCGCACTCCCGGCCCGGCTACTCGCGGCGCGGTTGCCGTGCTTGGCGACGGGCACACCTGCTGCCGCCACGACGAAGGCGGTCGTCGTGCTGATGTTGAAGGTGTGCGCCCCATCCCCACCCGTGCCGACCACGTCGAGGAGCACGTCGCGCGGTTCCACCTGCACATGAACGGCGTTCTCGCGCATGGCCTGGGCGAAGCCCGCGATCTCCTCCGGCGTCTCGCCGCGCACGCGCAGGGCGGCGAGGGCGGCGGCGAGACGCACCCCGCTCACGTTCCCCTCCATCACCTCGCGCATGAAGGCGGCGGCCTCGGCCTGCGTCAGGATGTCGCCGTTCATCAGCCGGACGTGCATGGTGCGCCCGTCGGGGGAGGTCGCCGGGGTAGAGGTTTGCGTCATGCCCGCACCTCTTCGCGCCGCGCCCGGTACTCCCGCACGAGCATCAGAAAATTCCGCAGCATCGCCATGCCGCCCTCCGTGGCGATGCTCTCGGGGTGGAACTGTACGCCGAAGACGGGGTAGTCACGGTGACGCAGCGCCATGAGAACTTCTTCCTGCGGGTCGGTTGTCCAGGCGACGGGCACGAGTTCGGGCGGCAGATCACGCACCACGAGGGAATGGTAACGGGTGACGCGCACCTCATCTTCCAACCCAGCGAAGAGGCCCGAGCCGTCGTGCCGCACCGCGCTCGTCTTGCCGTGGACGGGTAGAGCGGCCCGCCCGACCGTTGCCCCGAACGCCTCCCCGATGCTCTGGTGGCCGAGGCAAACGCCAAGTGTTGGGTATGTCGGCCCCAGTTCGCGGATCACGTCGACACTCAGGCCCGCCTCACGCGGCGTGCAGGGCCCGGGCGAGACGACGATGGCTTCGGGGTTGAGCTTCCGCACGTCCTCCAGCGTGAATTGATCGTTGCGCCAGACGGTCAATTCACAACCCAACTCGCCGAAGTATTGGACGAGGTTGTAGGTGAAGGAGTCGTAGTTGTCGATCAGCAAAATCCGAGTCATTCTTCTCCCTCAACCGCGTCAGCCCACGGAAAACTCTTGATTTTAAGGACTGGCGCAGCCCAAGCTCTAAAAACCGAGATCGGCTCGCCAAGATTCATAGGTCCGCCTGCGCCTTCAAAACACCCATTCAAGACGGACCACATAACCCAGCCGTGTTCATGCCGCTCGACCTGAATTTTCTCAAAAGGCTTGTCCTCCAACCCAGTTCCGAGAAGGCGTACTCTGAGCCTCCATCCCGGATTATCAACGGTTGAAGTCTTTGCCCCGTACCCATGCTCCCAGTCCCATCGCACATCGCGTAATACCAGCCCTGAAGCCACCTTAAGGGATCTGGCGAATCCAGCGTTTCTTGAATGCGTGCCCGTCGCCCCATCACAACCCCCCCGCCGCCATCTCCACCGCCCGCATCAATGCCGCCGCCTTGCTGCGTGTTTCAAGTTCTTCGGCCTCCGGGTCACTGTTGGCCACAATTCCCGCCCCGGCCTGGATATGAACCTTCCCGTTCGCGATCACCATCGTCCGCAGGGTCAGGGCCATGTCGAGGCTGCCGTCCAGCGCGATGTAGCCGAAGGACCCGCCGTAGGGACCGCGCCGGACGGGTTCGAGTTCGTCGATGATCTCCATCGCGCGAATCTTGGGGGCGCCGCTCACCGTGCCCATCGGCAACACGGAGGCGAGGGCGTGCAGCGGCGTCTGGCCCTCCCGCAGCTCGCCCGTGACGGTGGAGACGATGTGCATGACGTGGCTGTACCGCTCGACGGAAAAAGCGTCCTGCACCCGCACGCTGCCGTAGCGGCTGACTCGCCCCAGGTCGTTGCGGCCCAGGTCCACCAGCATGAGGTGCTCGGCCCGCTCCTTCTCGTCGGCGAGGAGTTCGGCGGCAAGAAGTTCGTCCTCTTCAGGGGTCGTGCCCCGCCGCCGCGTACCCGCGATGGGGCGGGTGACGACCGCGCGCCCGTCGCTTCGCAGCAGGCTCTCGGGGCTGGAGGCGACGAGCGTGACTTCTCCCAACGCGAGGTAGCCGAGGTAAGGGCTGGGGTTGACTCGGCGCAGCGCTCGGTACAGCGCGAAGGGATGCACGGTCAGGTCCGCGCTAAACCGCTGCGAAGGCACGACCTGGAAGATGTCGCCCGCACGGATGTACTCCAGGCTCTTTTCCACCGCCGCCATGTAACCCTCGGGCGTGAAGTTGCTGGTGAAGGTCGGTGCAGTTGCCTTCTCCCGTCCCGGCACCTCGTCGGGCAGGGGGCCGCGCAGCCGAGCGGCGAGGGCTTCCACCACCCGGTCCGCCTGCTCCCGCGTCTCGGCGGTGGCAACTGCGATCAGGCGGTGGCGCAGGTGGTCGTAGATCACCATGCCCTCGGGGGCGATGAAGAGCGCGTCGGGGAGGTTCAGCTCGTCGGGCTTGGCGTCGGGGAGGTGCTCGTAGGCGCGGATCAGGTCGTAGGCGGCGTATCCCACCGCCCCGCCGATGAAAGCGGGCAGGCCCCCGGGAAGGGAGACCGGGCGCGTGGTCGTTCCGTACAGCCGGGCGAGGGGATCGGCCTCGGGGCCATCGAAGCTGCCAAACGTCCCGCTGCTCGTCACTCGCCCCGCGCGGTACGTGAAGCGCCCCTGCTCGCCCACGCCGATGAAGGAGTAGCGGCCCAGCCGCTCGCCCGCCTCCACGCTCTCCAGCAGGAAGCTGACCGGCTGGTCCCGCGCGACCTTCAGGTACGCGGTGACGGGCGTGTCGAGGTCAGCGTTCAGCTCGCGGACGGCGACGTGGGCGGCGGGTCGGGTCGGGGAAAGGGTGGGGGTCATGGGGCTCCTGTGGGGCACAGTGCTGAGGGGCGAAGGGGCAATGGAAAACGCGCCCGGTGGGAAGTTCCACCTGGGCGCGTCCGGCGTGCTGGACAAACGGCGCATCAGACCCAGGCGAAGCTGGGCCACCACCACGCACCGTTGACGGTCATGGGGGCAGGATAGCGCGGCTGCGAGGCGGCATACCAGCCCCCAACCCGCACATTCGTTTACACAACCCCTTCCGTACAGGGCTGGGCTCCTGCTTGCAGTCCGCAGGAGGCTGTCCTGAGAGCATGGGCGCATGGATGACAAGCCCGGTTCCACGCTCCCGGCGCAGGCCTTTCGCCGAATGGACGAGACCCCTGACGAGCTCTTCTACGCGCAGCCGCGTTTCGTGACCCACATCGACGACCTCGCCATCGCCGCCGTGACGCAGCTCTACCGCGAGTTCTTCCCGCCGGATGGGCAGATTCTCGACCTGATGAGCTCCTGGGTCAGCCACCTGCCGCCCGAGGTCGAGTACGCGGGCGTCACGGGGCTGGGCCTGAACGCCGCCGAACTCGCGCGCAACCCCCGGCTGACCCGGCGCGTGGTGCAGAACCTCAACGCCGATCCGCACCTGCCCTTCGACCCGGCCACCTTCGACGGCTGCGGCATCTGCGTGTCCATCGACTACCTGACCGACCCCGTGACGGTGCTGCGCGAGGTGGGCCGGGTGCTGAAACCCGGGGCGCCCGTCGTCATCACCTTTTCCAACCGCTGCTTCCCGACGAAGGCGGTCGCCATCTGGCACGCCCTCGACGACGCCGGGCACGTCGCCCTCGTTCAGGAGTTGCTGCGGGCGGCGGGCACCTTTATTGGCATTCAGGGCCTGGACCGCAGCCCACGCCCCCGCCGCGCGGACCCGCTCTACGCGGTGGTGGGTCGGGCAGTTCAGGAGGAGGGGTAGCCAGTGATGGCTTGAGGGATACGCTCACAAGGTTCTCTTGAAAAAGAGCGGCCCATAAGGCAAAAAATCTCCTCTCTCTTGACGCGCAGAGCTGCCTGCAGAGGGGGTGAGCGGGCCGAGCGTTAGGGCGGGACGCGGAAAGCTTGTCATGCTGAGCGAAGGCGAAGCATCTCCAGGCGAGACCCTTCGCCTTGCTCAGGGTGACCAACGTTTTGAGCCGTATCTTAGGAGACCAGCCGGGGTGTCCTGGCACCTGCTTTCAAGCTAAAGGGATTGCGCGCCTCCTCAACCCATCGCCACCTTCATCAACAGCAGCACGAGGATACTGGCGGCGACCATGCTCACCAGGGCCTTCACGCGCGTCTTTTTCAGGTAGAGCAGGATCGCCAGGCCGGTCAGGGCCACGAAGGCGAGAAAGGCGCCGCTGAGGTCGATGAGCCACGCCCAAGCGCCCCCCGCGTCGCGCCCCCGGTGCAGGTCATTGAGGACGGCGACCGCCCCCTGCGCGTCCACCGTCAGGGTGTATTTGCCCGTCCCCGTGTCGATGAAGGCATCGGCACCATATCCCGGCGCCTTGAAGCTCAGGCTGGCCTCGTCCCCGTCCACCCGGGTGTCCTCGACACGGCCGTGCAGACTGTAGCGGGCGCGCAACTCCTCCGCCACGCTCAACCAGTTGACCTGACCATTCTGAATCCAGCCCGCCGGGAGGGTGCCCGTCACCTCGCGGCGCGTCTCGGCGTTCCCGAAGGCCCAGTCGGGGTGGTTGAGGGTGATGCCGGTCAGGGCGAAGAACAGCACGACGAGCAGGCTGATCATGCTCGTGTAGGTGTGCAGCGTCCGGGCCCAGACATGCGTGCGGGCCTTGAGGGTCCGGGGACGCCGGGCCGGTCGTGTGGCGGCCTCAGGCCTTCGCGTAATTGACACTGGCGGCCTCAATGTCGCCGTCCGCTCCCAAGCTCCGCTTGAAGGCCGAGGAGCCGACGGTCACCTTCTCGCGGACCAGGCTGTAGGGGCCATGTTCGCGGGCAGTCTCGATGCACACGTAGTAGTCGCCGCGGGGGGCCAGGGTGCCCTTGTCGGTCTTGCCGTCCCAGGCGACTGCGTAGGTGCCGGGGTTGCGGGTGGCGCTGCTCACGGTGTCCAGCAGCTCGCTGTTCTCGCGGTACCAGCGGCGCAGGTCGGGAATCCAGCGCGGGCCGCGGCCGGTGGTCTGCGCCCAGACCGTCAGGGTGCGGACCGGATTGCCCTGGGCGTCCTCAATCCACACGGCGACGTAGGGCCGTTTGACCCGGCCGCCCGCCTGGATGGCGACGCTGAAGCTGATGTCCAGCGCCATGCCGCTCACCCAGGCGGGAGCTGCGGCAGCCTGCGCGGGCAGAAATCGGCTGACGGTCAGAAAGGCGGTCGTGGCGGCGAGCTTGCCGAGGAAGGCGCGTCGGGTGTCGGGCATGGGGAAACCTCCGGGGTAGGATCGCGGGGCAGGCTATCCCGCGTCGAGATGCCCGACAGGCTCCCCTACTACGGTTAGGCGGGAGTTAACGGGGCCAGCGGTCACTCGCGTGCTGCCTGCCGTCCCGCGTCACGATCAGGGCGGCGGCGCCGGGCGTGGCGTTCACCAGCGCCAGCCCCTCTGGCACATCCAGCACGCTCAGGGCCGTGGCGAGCGCGTCGGTGGTCAGGCAGTCGGGGGCGGTGACGGTGACGCCCGGAACCTGCGTCACCGGCCGTCCGGTTCGGGGGTCAAGGACATGGGAGTACCAGGCGCCCCCAATCCGGTAGCCCCGGTGCGCCCCGCCGCTCGTGGCGAGCGCCCCATCCCGCACATGAACCCGGGCCAGGGGCGGCGCGTCGTCCCGGGCGGTGAAGGGGTCGGCAACCGCCACCGTCAGGCCATTTCCACCCAGCGTCCGCAGGTCGCCCCCCACGTTGACGAGCACGGCCCGCACGCCGTGTGCGCAGAAGGCCGCCTCCGCCGCCCGGTCCACCACATAGCCTTTTGCCAGGGCATTCAAGCCGAGGGGCAGGGTGCCGTGACGGGTGGCGGTTCCGTCCGGGTGCAGCGTCCAGAGAGGTTCCCGCAACTGGGCGACGATCTCCGCGAGAGCTGCCTCATCGGGGAATTCGTCCCCTTCCGCCGCCGCCTTCCAGATCGCCCCCAGCGCATCGGCCCCGGGGTGGAAGGCCCCCCCCGTCCGGCCACGCCACTCGTCCGCCGCGTGGAGAACTTTCCACAGGTCGGGGCTGATCGGAATGGCCTCCTCCCGCGTCCCCGCCCAGCGCGACAACTCGCTTTCCGGGTCGAAGCGGTTGAGGATTTGGGTCAGGCGCTCGGTTTCATTCAGGGCAGCGCGCTCAGCAGCTTCCGCCCGCGTGCGCCCATCCGCGACGACCTGAATCTCCATCTCGGTGCCGAGCGTCCGCTCGTAGACGCTGCGGAGGCGGTAGGGCCGTTTCAGGGCGTGCCACAGATGATTCAGGGGAGACATAGCCCCAACCCTTGCCCCTTAGCTGGCCGCCTTTCCCCACTCACCACGAGCCACTTCCCACTGACTTTAGGCCTTCCTCACGGCCTATTCGCCGTCGTCCACAGCAGCAGCCCGATCAGGATGAGGTCGAGGGCCCAGGCAGTGGGGCGCTTGAGGCCCGGGTCGCGGCGGGCACGCAGGTACTGCACGAGCAGCCGGGCGATCAGCAGCACCACGATCAGGGCCGGGTCGGGCAAAGGGCCGCCCAGCAGCGGCACGAGGAGCAGCACGGCGACCACGGCGAGCAGCACCAGGCTCAGGATGGTCAGGCCGTCGGGCCGGGAACGGGGAGCCGTCACCGCTCCTCACTGCGGGGCGTCTCGCCCACGTGGTCGAGGATCAGCACGCTCATGGGGGGCAGGTTCAGGCGCAGGTGGTGCGTCTGCCCGTTCCATCCCTCCTGCCGCGCGGTCAGGTCGGGCTGCTGGGTGCCGAAGCCGCCGTACTCGCCGTCATCGGTGGAGAGGAGCATGCGGTACTCGCCGCCCTGGGGCACGCCGACGTGGTAGCCCTCGCGGTACACCGGGGTCAGGTTGGCGACGGTCAGGCTCCAGGTGCCCCCTCCCTCTGCCGTGGGGCGCGGGTCGCGGCGGACATAGGCGTACACGCTGTTGTCGCTGTCGTCGCCGATCACCCAGAGCTGGCCCTCGGCCCAGGTGTCGCCCACGTGGAGGTCAGGGCGCTCGGCATACAGGGCGTTCAGCCGCCGAACCAGATTCATGACGCCCCGGTGTTCGGGAATGTCGGTCACGGACCAGGGAAGCTCCTGCGCCTCGTTCCACTCGGTCCCCTGGGCGAACTCCTGGCCCATGAAGAGGAGCTTCTTGCCCGGCGTGGTCCACATCATCGCCAGAAAGGCCCGGTAGCCCGCCCGCTGCATGTACCAGTCGCCCGGCATCTTGGACACCAGCGACTTCTTCCCGTGGACCACCTCATCGTGGCTGATCGCCAGCACGTACTTCTCGGTCGTGCGGTACACGTTGAAAAAGGTCAGCTTGTGATGCTCGTACTTGCGGTAGACCGGGTCCAGCTCGAAGTAGTGTAGCGTGTCGTTCATCCAGCCCATCGCCCACTTGTAGTCGAACCCCAGGCCGAAGGGCGTCGGCGACGTGACGCCGGGGAAGGCGGTGCTCTCCTCCGCGACCATCGTCACCCCGGGGGCCATGTGGTGCACGACCTCGTTCAGCCGCTTGAGGAAGGCGATGGCCTCCAGGTTCTCGCGCCCGCCGTGGATATTCGGAATCCACTCCGTGCGCGAGAAGTCGAGGTACAGCATCGACGCCACCGCGTCCACCCGCAGCCCGTCCACGTGGAAGTCCTGCACCCACTTGAGCGCCGAGCCGATCAGGAACATCACGACCTCGTTGCGGCCGTAGTCGAAGATGTAGGTGTTCCAGTCGAAGTGGTAACCCTTGCGCGGGTCGGCGTACTCGTACAGGGGGGAACCGTCGAAGTGCGCCAGCCCCGCCTCGTCGGTCGGGAAGTGCCCGGGCACCCAGTCGAGGAGGACACCGATCCCCCGCTCGTGCAGGTGGTTGACGAGGTAGGCGAAGTCCTCCGGGGCGCCCAGGCGACTCGTCGGCGCGTAGTAGCCGGTGACCTGATAACCCCACGAGCCGTCGAAGGGGTGCTCCATCACGCCCAGCAGCTCGACGTGGGTGTAGCCCATGTACGTCACGTAGTCGGCCAGGCGATGCGCGAGGTCGCGGTAGTTCAGGAACCAGCCGTCGTCACGCCGCGCCCAGGAGCCCACGTGGACCTCGTAGATGCTCATGGGGCGGTCGAAGCCGGGCGTGCGGCTCGCCATCCACTCGTCGTCCGTCCACTCGAAGGGCTGGCGCCAGATGATGCTCGCCGTGTTGGGCCGCACCTCGGTGAAGGTGCCGTAGGGGTCCATCTTGTCCACCGTGCGCCCGTCCACGCCCGTGACCCGGAACTTGTACCGCTGCCCGTGCTGCGCCTCCGGCACGAAGGCGCCCCAGAAGCCAAAGTCCAGGCGCTCCATCGGGTGGTCGAGTCCGTTCCAGCCGTTGAAATCCCCCACCACACTGACCTGCTGCGCGTTCGGTGCCCAGACGGCGAAACGCACCCCCTCTACCCCATCCTGTGTGACGGGATGCGCCCCGAGCAGGTGGTCCGGGCGCACGAGGTCGGCCGTCACCAGTTTCTGAAGGTGCCCGTGATCGAGCGGCAGCGGAAAAGGGCTCATGAGGTCGAGTCTACCGGGTGGCGACAGGCGGGGCGGGTCCCGCATTCAGACCCCGAAGGCAAGGTAAAGAAGGGGCGTGACCTTCCCATCTGGGAGGAGCCGCCGGGACTTCGCTCAGCCCTCCCCTCCCCCCAGTACGTGCCGCCGGAACCGCTCCAGGATGGCGAGGCCGACCGCGCCGCTCTTTTCGGGGTGGAACTGCGTGGCGTGGATGTTGTCCCGGCTGAAGGCCGACCAGAAGGGCACCCCGTACTCGGTGAGGGCCCCGGCGTCCACATCCACGTCAATCGGCACGTAGTATGAGTGGACGAAGTAGGCGTAGGCCGGGCAGCCGAGGTCCCGCAACAGCGGCGAGTCACCCACTTTGTCCAGGCTGTTCCAGCCCATCTGCGGCACCTTGCGCTCAGGAACGGGCTCGAACCGTCGGACAGTGCCGGGCACGAGGTTCAGGCCGCGCATCCCCGGCGCCTCCTCCGAGTCAGTCAGGAGCATCTGCATGCCCACGCAGATGCCCAGAATCGGCGTGCCACCGTTTGCCGCGTCCAGTACGGGGCCGTGGAAGCCGTGGCGGTCAAAGGCCTCCATCACCTGCCGGAAGTGGCCCTGCCCGGGCACGACGAGGGCGGGCGCGTGTGGCACGTCAGCGGGGTTGTCGGAGAGGCGCACGGTCATTCCGGCGCGTTCCAGGGCCTTGGCGGCGCTGCGGACGTTCCCGGCACCGTAGTCGAGGAGGAGGACTTCGGGCGCTTTGCGGTCGGGCACGGTCACAACACCCCCTTCGTGCTCGCCAGCTCCTCCGAGGTCACTCGCACCGCGTCGCGCAGGGCACGGGCCAAGGCCTTGATGATCGCCTCAATGACGTGATGCGCCTCGCGCCCGGCGAGCAGGCGGACATGCAGGGTGACGCCCGCGTGGTTGCACAGCCCACGCAGGAACTCGCGCAGGTGGTAGTGGGTCATGCCCCCCGCCGTTCCCCACACGTCCAACTTCTCCGGCTCGAAGGCGAGGTGCGCGCGGCCCGACAGGTCGAGGACCACGTGGGCCAGCGTCTCGTCCATCGGCACAAAGGCGCTGCCGTACCGCTCGATACCCCGGCGGTCGCCGAGCGCCTGCCCCAGCGCCTGCCCCAGCGTGATCCCTACGTCCTCGATCAGGTGGTGCGGTTCGATGTGCAGGTCGCCCGTCGCCTGCACGCTCAGGCCAATCCGGGCGTGGCGGGCCAGCGCGTCAAGCATGTGGTCGAGAAAACCGTGCCCGGTCGTGGGCGGGGTGGAGGTCAGCTCGTCCAGATCGAGGGTCACGGTGATGTCTGTCTCGTTCGTCGTGCGGCGGACCGTGGCGGTGCGGGCGGTGGCGGTGCGGACCATATGGGGCATGCTACGGCGCCAGCGGTTCCAGAACTGCAATTTCCCAGGGCGTAGGCTGCACCCAAGCAGTCACGGAGGGCCTTGTTCACCCCTGCTTGCCATCCTAGTAATGTAAAAACACACACCTATCACTCCTACAACACAGGCCCATCACATCCTCTCGTCACTTCAGGCAGTTCCTGCGGTATCAGCAATTTTTTAGGCCCTTAGAGGGCTAAACGCGTTCTCTTTGCGACAAAGGAGAAGGTTCTACAAAAGAAAGGTTGCCTGGCATCAACCTGTCTAGATGTTTTTATGAAGACGTCTCTGACCCCCGTGGTAGACCTTGCGCGTCGGCAAATCCAGGCGCGTTCCTCGGTCCAACCCCATCCGGAGGTTCAGGATGAACTCACGTATTGCCCCCCTCACGCTCGGCCTTACCCTTCTCCTTGCCTCCTGCGGTCAGCAGATGGCGAGCGGACCTGATGACAGCACACAGGTCGCCACACCTGAGCGCGGAACTCAGACCTCCGCACCGCTGCTGGGCACGAGCAATCCCGACGCCATCCCTGGGCAGTACATCGTGGTGTTCAAGGACGGGGAAGGTTCCGCGAACCTGGGTGCCCAGGACGCCGGTGGGCTGATCCGCAGCCTGAGCCTCGATCCGCAGGGCATTACCGTGCAGCACATCTACAGCCAGGCGCTCAGCGGCTTCGCGGCCAAGCTCAGCACCCAGAACCTCGCCACCCTGCGGGCCGACTCCCGCGTGAAGTACATCGAGCAGGATGGCGTCATGCGGATGTCGGCCACCCAGAGCGGCGCCACCTGGGGACTCGACCGCATCGACCAGCGCAGCCTCCCGCTGGACGGCAACTACACCTACAGCACCAACGCCAGCAACGTTACCGCCTACATCATCGATACGGGCATCAACACCTCGCACACGGCGTTCGGCGGGCGCGCCGTGTGGGGAACGAACACGACGGGGGACGGCAACAACAGTGACTGCCAGGGCCACGGCACACACGTCGCCGGGACGGTGGGGAGCAGCACCTGGGGCGTCGCCAAGGGCGTGAAGCTGGTGGCCGTCAAGGTGCTGGGCTGTGACGGGTCGGGGACGAACTCGGGCGTCATTGCCGGGGTCAACTGGGCCGTGAGCAACAAGAGCGGCCCCGCCGTGGCGAACATGAGCCTGGGCGGCGGTTTCAGCCAGGCGGTGAACGACGCGGTGAATAACGCCGCCAGCCGGAACCTCGTCATGGCCGTCGCGGCGGGCAACGAGAAGCAGAACGCCTGCAACGTCTCCCCGGCGAGCGCGGCGAGCGCCATCACGGTGGGTGCGACCACCAGAACCGACAGCCGCGATACGGGCTACAGCAACTACGGCTCCTGCCTGGACATCTTCGCGCCGGGTACGGGCATTACCAGCGCCTGGATCGGCTCGACGACCGCCACGAACACGATCAGCGGCACCAGCATGGCGACCCCGCACGTCGCTGGCGCGGCGGCCCTGATCCTGGCCTACAACCCCTCCTACACCACCAGCCAGGTGACCAGCACCATGCTCAACAATGCGACGACCGGCAAGGTCACGAACGCGGGCACGGGCAGCCCCACCCGGCTCCTGTACACGGGCACGGGCGGCACGACCACGCCCCCCAGCGGCACCACGACGACCTACACCGGCTCGGTGAGCCAGGGGGGCAGCAGTTGGAAGCCCAGCACGAGCGGCTTCAGCTACGCGGGCGGCACCCTGAAGGGCTCCCTCAGCGGCCCCAGCAGCACTGACTTCGACCTGTACCTCCAGAAGTGGAACGGCAGTGCCTGGGCCGACGTGGCCGCCAGCGAGGGCGGCACAAGCAGCGAGAGCATCAACTACGCGGCGGGGGGCGGTACCTACCGCTGGGAGGTCTACGCCTACTCCGGCAGCGGCTCCTACACCCTGACCGAGACGAAGTAACCGCCGCGAACCCGGCGCTCCGAACAGGGGGGCCGGGTTCCTTTCTGACCGCTCCCCCACGTTGTTCAGGAGGTCCCTATGAAGAAGTTCTTTGCCCCGCTCGCCCTGCTCGGTTCGCTGGTGTTCACCGCCTGCGGCACCACCACGCCCCAGGCCGCCCAATCCCTCCCCGAGGAGAGCATGACCACGACGGGTACCGAGAAGGCGTTCGGCGAGTTGAGCGGCCAGATCGTGTACGGCACGGTAACGAGCGTGACGAACCGCCCCTATCAGGTCAGCGTGACGCCCAGCAACCAGATGAGCGGCGGCTGGTGCGGCGGCACTCTGATCAGCCCCAACTGGGTCATGACGGCGGCCCACTGCGTGGACGGCCAGAGCGTGAGCAACATGCGGGTGCGGGCCGGGATCAATAACCTGACGACCACGAGCGGGCAGCTCCGCACGCCCAGCCAGATCATCATCCACCCGTACTACGGCGGCACCAGCAGCGGCTACGACATCGCGCTGATCAAGGTCAGCACCGCCTTCACGCTGGGCAGCACCGTGCAAACGGCGGCCCTGCCCGGAAGCGGCGCCGAATCCGTCCTCGACGTGAACGGCAAGAGCGCCACCGTGAGCGGCTGGGGCAAGACCGAGACGGGCGCCTACAGCAACACGGCCCTGCGCGAGGTGACCATTCCCATCACGCCAACCGGCAGCGATTGCGGCAGCCGCCCGGGCAACACGATCTGCGGCAAGTACGCGAGCGGCAAGGACAGTTGTAACGGGGACAGCGGTGGCCCGCTCGCGGCGCCCTACAACGGCAAATACTACGTGCTGGGCATCGTGAGCTATGGCCCCAGCGAGTGCCGCGGGTACGGGGTGTACACGCGCGTGAACGGCTACATCAACTGGATCTACCAGCAGACCGGGATAAGCGCGCAGTAACCGCTCCCTCCCTCACCCCCGGTTCGCGCCGGGGGCCTTTTATCGCCTTCACTTCACCGGAAGCCTGTGCTGAGAAACACAATTACGCCTTGACCGTAATAGCGTTCTGTTATAAACTAAACGTATGAAGTTGAGCGATGTTCAGAAACGACTCCAGGCCCCGTTTCCCGCTCATCTCGTGGGCTGGAAGCCCCAGGCGTTCACCAAGGACCGCGGCCGTGCCCTCCTGCTGGCATATGTGGATGCCCGCGCCGTGCAGGACCGCCTCGACGCCATCTGCCCCGACGGGTGGAGCTTCGAGATCGAGGTGATACCCGGCACCTCCACCCCCACCGTCAAGGGCCGCCTGACCGTCCTGGGCGTCACGCGCGAGGACATCGGCGAGGCGGGCGGCGACGGCGAGTACGCGACCCTGAAGGCGGCGAGCAGCGACGCCCTGAAGCGTTGCGCGGTGCAGTTCGGCATCGGCCGCTATCTGTACGACCTGCCTAAGCAGTGGGTCGAGTGGAACGACGCGAGGCGCGAGCCCGCCGTTACCCCCGAGTTGCCCGAGTGGGCGCGGCCCGACCACGAGCGCAGCCCCGGTGGCGCGCACCTCGTGCAGGCGATGGAGCAGCTCAAGTACGAGCTGCCCGAGGACCTGGATCTCCAGCGCGAGGTGTACAAGCACCTCAAGGCGGCCCTGAGCAGCCTGCATCCCACCGCCCAGGGCGGGCACGGGCGGGCCGCGTGACCCCCGTCACTCCCCGGCAACTCGCCGCCGTGATGCTCGTCGTTCTGGCGCTGACGCTGCTGGGCGGGGCGCTGGCGAAGCTGTTCTAACCCCGACCTTTCTCCGGCCACGTCCCAGGTGATACCCCTGGGGCGTGGCTTTCTTGAGGACTGGGCTCGCGGGCCTCTGTCACAGCCGTTTCTTGACCTGCCGCGTCGGCGCGTGCGACCAGGGATCGTCCGGCCAGGGGTGCTTGGGATAGCGGCCCCGCAGGTCCTTGCGAACCTCGAAGTAGGAGGAATTCCAGAAGGAGCGCAGATCCTGGGTCACCTGCACGGGCCGCCCGGCGGGCGAGAGCAGGTGGAGCAAGACGGGCGTGCGGCCCCCGTTCACGGTCGGCGTCTGGGCCAGCCCGAAGAGTTCCTGCAACTTCACGGCCAGGATGGGGGGCGAGCCGTCGAGTGCGTATTGAAGGCGAACCCGCGAGCCACTGGGCACGGTGAGGTGAGTGGGGGCCAGCTCGTCCAGCCGGGCGGGCAGCGGCCAGGGCAGCAGGGCTTGCAGGGCGGGGAGGAGGTTGAGGCGCCGCAGGTCGTCGCGGGTACGCACGCCTTCCAGGTAGGGGCCGAGCCAGTCCTCCAGGCTCCTGAGCAGCGCCGCGCCGGACAGGTCGGGCCACTCGGATTCCTCGGGGCGCCAGCGGCGCAGGGACTCGATTCGGGCGCGCAATCCCTCAGCCTCCGGGCTGAATGTAAGGAGGTGGAGGCCCTCGGTGCGGACAGCGTCGGCGAGGGCGGCCAAGCGGGCCGTATGGGGAAGGTCACGCAGGGGGCGGGCGTCCAGCACCAGCGCCCCCACATGCCGCTCGCGCTGGGCGACCAGGGTGCCTGTCCGGGCGTCCCAACGGACGGTGTCCCGGGTAGCGGCGCGGGCGTCCAGCAGGGCGGGGTCGAGCGGCGCGGCGAGGTGGATGCGGCCCTCCCCACTCCCCGCATCCAGATGGGCGACGGCGAGCGCGGGACTCCCCGCGAGAGGGTCCCCCTCCGGCAGCCGCGCCCCCTGCCCGCCCGCGAGCAGAAAGCGGCCCCCTCCCCCCTCCCGGCTCAACGCCACCCGCTCGGGGTAGGCGAGGGCGACGAGTTGTCCTGCGGCGAAGGAATCGGGGAGGGTATCGTCGGGCCGGAGGTTGAGCAGTCGGCGCCACTGCCTCGCCAGGCGCTCGATCCGCTCCAGCACGGCGGCCTCTCCCCTGCCGCGCTCGCCCCGCCGCCACGCGCGCAGGGCCGCCACCCGGTCGGTGAGATCCGTTCCCGACCCGACTCCCAGTGGGTCGCGTTCCTCCAGCAGGGCGGCGACATCGGCGGCGAGTGCCCCCAGGCCCAGCGCCGCCCCATCGTGGAGGAGGTGCGCGAGGCGGGGGTGGGTGGGCAACTCCAGCAGGGCCGAGCCGCGCGGGGTGATGCGGTTCCCCTCGTCCAGCGCGTCCAGGTCGCGCAGCAGGGCGCGGGCCGAATCGACGCGCGGTGCGGGTGGCGTATCCAGCCAGGCGAGGGCGGCGGGGTCGGGGGCGCCCCACCCGGCGAGTTCCAGCGTGAGGGGCGCGAGGTCGGCCTCCAGAATTTCGGGGGGGTGGGCGGCGGCGAGGGCGGCGTGGGTGCGCTCGCTCCACAGGCGGTAGGCGGTGCCGGGGGCGGTGCGTCCAGCCCGTCCCGCGCGCTGGTCGGCGGCGTCCCGGGTCACGCGGGTCGTCACCATGCGGGTGAGGCCGGTGCCGGGGTCGAATTTTTGTGTCCGGCTGAGCCCGCCGTCCACCACCACCCGCACCCCCGCCAGCGTGAGTGACGTTTCCGCGATGGAGGTCGCCAGCACCACCCGGCGCCGCCCGCCGGGATCGGGGAGGATCGCCCGCCGCTGCTCGGCCAGGGGCAGGTCACCGTAGAGGGGCAGAACGACGGCGCCCACATCCAAGAGGGCACCCATCGCCCCACGAATCTCGCGCACGCCGGGCAGGAAGGCGAGGATGTCCCCCTCGGGATGGGCGGCCAGGGCTTCGCGAACGGAACGGGCCACCGCGTCCTCCACCCGGCCTGCCGGGTCGGCGGGCAGGTAATGCACGTCCACCGGGTAGGCCCGGCCCGCGCTCTGCACCAGCGGCGCGCCCAGCCGCCCGGGGAGGGCCGGGTCGAGGGTAGCGCTCATGACGAGCACGCGCAGGTCGTCGCGCAGCGCCCCCTGCACCTCCCGCAGCAGGGCCAGGGCGAGGTCAGCGTTCAGGGACCGTTCGTGGAACTCGTCGAGGATGACGAGGCCCACCCCGCTCAACTCCGGGTCGCGTTGCAGCCTCCGGGTGAGGATGCCCTCGGTGACGACCTCGATACGGGTTCTGGCCGACACGCGCGACTCGAAGCGCACGCGCGAGCCCACAGTGCCGCCCACCTCCTCGCCCAGCCCCTCCGCCAACCGCGCGGCGACGGCGCGGGCCGCCACCCGGCGGGGTTGCAGCATGACGATGGACTGCCCAGCCAGCCAGGCTTCGTCCAACAACGCCAGAGGCAACGCGGTACTCTTGCCCGCCCCCGGCGGCGCCTGAAGCACCACCAGCGGGTGAGCCGCGAGCGCCGCGCGCACCTCGGGCAGCACCTCGGCGATGGGGAGGTCGGGGAGCGTCACGCTGGGCATGGTAGCGGGAAGTGAGCGGGTGCTGCGTGGTCAAATCACGGTGCTTCGTCGGCCTCAATCCGAGCAATTCCAGGAAAACCCGCACCGCATTGTCGTAGAAGCGTGCGCGTACTTCGTCGGAACCACCGTGCAAAGCGTAAGCGTCGAGATTTATATCATTGAGGTCGCTGTCCGTGAAATCATCAATGGGGGCGGCTTCTATTTGAAGCGGCACATCCGGTTCTATCTCATGCACCTGCATAACAAATTGCAGTAAAGACCGTGGCGCTATGGCACCCACAAAGCCCAGCACTGGAGGAGCGGGCAAGTAGAGATAACTCCTCCGTTCGGCGTTCTCCAGTAAGAACCACCGCACGATTTGGTGGTCAATCCCCTGTTTGACGACTTCCACCCCCGCTTTGAAGGTGAAAGGGTCCCGGGCCATCTCCTGGCGTTTCCACGCCACCCACGCCTGCTGCCTCACCCGTTCATTTCATCACGGTTGGCGGTCCGCAAGCTCCTTCCTCAGCCGTGTTCCAACGGATTCTGGATGGCTCCATTCCCCTTCAAAGCTGTTGCTCTCAGCGTCACGACGCCTCGCCCCCACTCGGCGGCTCGCCCGCCTCCTCGTCCGGAGATTTGTGGAAAGCAGCGCCCACCTTCCGCACGTCCTCGTGGATCAGGGTGGTGTTCAGCGAGACGGCGGCGAGCATCCCGGTCGAGGCGGCGCTCATGACGTACTGAGGAGCACCGGTCATGTCGCCCGCCGCCCAGACGCCGCGCACGCTCGTCATGCCGTGCTCGTTCACGACCACCCGGCTCTTCTCGTTCAGCTCGCAGCCGAGAGCCGCGGGCAGGGTGCTGTTCTGGACCTGGGTGGGATTCAGGAAGACGGCGTGCAGGGTCAGCCGCTCGCCCCCCTGGAACTTCACCTGCACGGTGTCCCGGCCCCCCAGGCGCAGGATGGGCGCAGTGTGGACGGGGATGTCCAGCCGCCGCAGGTCCTCGCGCTGCTCATCCGTCAGCTCGTCCGGGCCGCCGGTGAGCAGCACGACCCGGTGCGACCACGACCGCACGCTGAGGGCCAGGTGATGGCCCTCCTGCCCGGACCCCAGCACGCCCAGCATGTGTTCGCGGTTGGGCCAGCCGTCGCAATACGGGCAGTGGTGGACGGTATGGCCCCAACGTTCACGCAGGCCCGGCACGTTGGGCAGCACGTCGCGCACGCCCGTGGCGAGCAGCAGCCGCCGGGCATGCACCCAGCCGCCGTCGTGCCGCACCGCGAACCCGTCGGGGAGACACCGGGCCTCGCGCGCCATGTCAGGGCACACGGTCACCGGGTAGGGTTCCAGGTCCGCCAGTCCGAGCCGCTTGAGCCCGGTTGGGGCGGCCCCGTCGCGGGTGAAGACGCCGTGGGCCGCAGTCGCCTTGGCGTTGCGGGGCGGTCCGCCGTCGAGCAGCAGCACCCGCCGCCCCGCACCGCCCAGCACCAGCGCGGCGTTAAGTCCGGCCGGGCCAGCCCCCACCACAACAGCATCGAAGTTCTGCATGGTCACCCTCCCTGCGGGCCAGGACGCACGCTCACGTCCGGGACGGTGGCGTCGCGCGGAGCGTCCAGCACAAACTGGATGGTGGCCGCGACCGTCGCCGGGTCGATGAAGGCCGAAGGGTCGTAGGCCCCACCCTCCTGCGCGCGAACCTTCTGCTGCATCGGCGTGGCCGTTCGGCCCGGGTAGACCGTGGAGACGCGAACCCCGTGCGGCGCCTCCTCCTCGCGCAGCGCGTCGGCCAGTGCCCGCAGAGCGAACTTGCTCGCCGCGTAGCTCGCCCATCCGGGGTTGGCCCGCAGGCCCGCGCCGCTGTTGACGAAGACGACCGTTCCGCGCTCCGCCCGAACCTGTGACAGCAACACCCGGGTCAGGGCGGCGGGGGCCACCACGTTCACCGCGAGGGTGTGCGTCCAGACCTCGGGCGGCTGCTCGGCCACCGCGCCGAGTTCGACGACGCCCGCGTTGTGGACCACGTTCGTCACGCGGCCCAGTCCGGAGGCCGCTTCTCCAAACGTCCCCGACCGGGTGAGGTCCAGCACGAGGGGTCTCGCGCCGCCCACCTCGTCACACAGGGCGGAGAGCCGCCCCTCGTCCCGCCCCTGGAGGATGAGGTCATGCGTGCCCGCCAGTGCCCGCGCGAGCGCCACGCCGATACCGCCCGCCGCCCCGGTGATGAGCGTCACGGGCCTTGCCGAAGTCGTCATTCGCGGAGGCTAACGCACCAGATGCGACCGGAAATACTGTTCCTGAAACCAAATGGCCTTCATGATCTCTGCATCTGACCAGTGTGTGCCCGGACGCACGACGGTCAGCTTGTCCTCCACGTCGTCCGCACGCAAGAGGACCGCCGTCACCACACCCTCCGCCTCGCGCACGGCCATGTCCCAGCCGAGGAGGTAGGCGTCTCTCGGCTGACCGTCGCCGCTCAGCGTGCCGGGCACCTCACCGTAATTCACTGGATACACCAGGTCCGGCCCGCGGGGATGGACGCTCCCCAGCGGGCGGTCCACTATGGCGCGGACGGTTTGACCCAGGAACGGGGTGAGGGCCGGTCTCACGTCCCGATCAGCTTAAAATCGGGCGCGGGCCTTGAGATTGATCAGGCGGAGCTGTTCGCCCGTCAGGCTGTCGCCCCGCACCGCCCGCACGCCGAAGTAGCCGTGCCCGGACTTGCCCGCCGTGTCCAGCGCCGGGCCAGACAGCGTGAAGGGCCTACTCGCCCCCGCCTGAAGCGCGATGGTCCCGATGGCCTGTCCGCTCTCCCTCGCCGGGTCGCAGGCCACCACATCGGCCGTGAGGCCCTGGCAGCCGGAGGGCATGCTGGTCCGCACGTACACGGCCACCTCGCTCAGGTTGCCACCCAGCGCCGTGTAGCTCGCGTCACCGGAGATGCTGAGGCCCTGAAGGAGTTTCGGGATGGACGCGCCCCCGAAGGCGTCCTGACGCACATAGATGACCCGGCCCTGCGAGGCGGCGCTGGACTGGAGGTTCAGGGTCACGTCGGGGATGGTGATGGGCGGCGTGGGGACCACGCCACAGGCGGCGAGGGCCAGGGCCGTCCCCAGCCCGGTGAACAGCTTGCGTTTCAACATACGACCTCCTTGGCCAAGGGGTGGAGCAGCTCGTCGATGCGGACAGGAGCGGCTGCGGCCCGCGGCGTCCTCTCCGCCACCTGGGGAGGGTAGCCGGGGCCATCCCACGAAATTCTGACAGCCGCGCTACCCTGCACGGATGACGAGGGCGAGCAGGCTGGCGAGCGTGACGCTGAAGGCGGGGGCGGTGCGGCGCGTCGCCGGGCGCTACCCCTTCGGCCACACGGGGGACATCGCGGAGGCGGCGCCGGGCATCACGCCGGGCGACGTGGTGGAGGTCCGGGCGCCGGACGGGGCGGTCATCGGGCGCGGTTACTTCAACACCGGGGGCGCGACCCCGCTGAGGATGCTGACCTGGGGGCGTGAGGATATCAACCTGGACTTCTACCGCTCACGGGTGCGTGCGGCCCTGGCGCGGCGGGAGGGCCGGATCACCGGGACGGACGGGGTGCGTGTCCTGTACGCCGAGGCGGATGGACTGCCCGGCGTAATTGCCGACCGCTTCGGGGACGTGCTGGGCGTGCAACTCCGCAACGCGGGTGCCGAGCGCCACCGCGACCTCATCCTGCGGGCGTTGCGCGAGGAGACGGGCGCCCCCTCCGCCTTCGAGCGCAGCGACACGGGCGAGCGCCGCCGCGAGGGGCTGGAGTTGCGGACCGGCGTGCTGTGGGGCGAGGTGCCCGAGCGCGTGACCTTTCACGAGGACGACCTGACCCTGCACTTCAACCCCTTCGACGCGCAGAAGACGGGCTTTTTCCTCGACCAGCGCGACAACCGCCGCCTGATGCGCTCGCTCGCGGCGCCGGGTGAGGGCTTTCTGGACGTGTACTCGTACACCGGGGGTTTCAGCCTGCACGCGGCCCGGGCGGGGGCCAAACCCGTCGCGCTCGACAAGGATGAGAAAGCCCTCGGCGTGCTGGAACGCGAGGCGCGCGAGAACGGCGTGAGTGTCGGCGTGCGCTGGGGCGACGCGCTGGAGACGCTGACGGCGCTCGAACGCGAGAAGCGGTCCTTCGGCGCGGCGGTCCTCGACCCGCCCACCCTCGCCAAGCGCAAGGAGGACGTGCCGCGTGCCAAGCGCATCTTCACCGACGGGGCGGCCCGCGCCCTGCGGATGCTGCGCCCGGGCGGCCACCTGCTCGTCAGCACCTGCGCCCACTACATCCGGGTGGACGACCTGCTCGACGCGGCCCGCGTGGCGGCGGGCGAGGCCGAGTGCGACGCGGAGGTCGTGGCGGTGACCTACCAGCCCGCCGACCACCCCCACCTGCTGAGCGTGCCCGAGAGCCTCTACCTCAAGAGCCTCCTGCTGCGAAAGGAGGGGTGAGGGGACGGGATGTGGCCGGATGACCCCGCCTCGGTAGAGGGCTGGACGCCCCTGACGGGCAGCTTCGGCGACGATGGGGCGACCGGGTGAGGGGGCGGCCTGGGCCTCGAGTCCTACCGGTCACGGCCCCGGGCGCGGACGCTACTCCGCCTCCGCCGCTTCCAGCGAGACCGTCTCCAGAACTCGCGGGTCGAGAAGGGTCACCGCCTGGGACGTGACCTGCACGATGCCCTGCGTCTCCAGCTTCTTCAGGACGCGCGAGACCGTCTCGCGGCTGCTGCTCGTGCGGGCCATGATCTCCGCCGTGCCCAGCGGCAGAACCTCGGGGTGGGGCACACCCACCGCGGCGCGCTGCGCGTACAGGCTGGAGAACACGTGCGCGAGCGCGGCCTCGGTGTTCTGGCCGAAGGCGATGAGTTCGTCGTTAAGCAGGGTGACCCGCCGGGCGAGCATCTCGGCGAGGTTCCACAGCACGCCGGGGTGGCGGCGCAGGATCAGCTCGAAGTGCCCGCGGTGCAGCATCAGGGTGCGGACGGGGGTGAGCGCCCGCACGGACGCGCTGCGCTCCTGGCGGGCCAGTACGGCGGTCTCGCCCACAACCCCGGGCGCGTAGAGGTCGCCCAGCACCCGCTCGCGGCTGCCCAAGCTGACACGGCTGACCCGCACCACCCCCGCCGTGATCAGGTGCAGCGCCTCGCCCGGATCGTCCTGCGCCACGAGCAGTTCGCCGGGCGCGAAGGTCCGCTCGGTGACCACCTTCAGCGCCTCGCGCAAGGCCTCCTCCGGGACGTTCTGGAAGAGGGGGGAGAGTTTCAGGTCGTCCAGGCGAGCCATCGGGGCGCATCCTAGCGCCTGGAATGGGCCGCCGTATGGGACCGGGACCACGCCGGGGCGTCCGTGCCGTTCCCAGAGTCCCGGGCCTCTTCCCGTCTGAGAACCGGGCAGGGGGACGGCGATGGGGGGGGTCCCTCAGACAATGGGGGGAGAGCCCCCGTATGTAAGAAAGTATTCAAATCTGACCACCGAATATGGCCCGGGGAGGGTAGGTCACGCCGCGCCAGGTTGGCCCGCCTCCTCCCCGAAAGGAGCAGCATGAAGCCAAGAAGTCTGGTTCAAGGCGCCCTCGGCCTGTGTACGGCGGCGCTGATTGCGGGGTGTTCGCAGTCACCGGGAACGCCAGCGGCCCAGGCCTACCGTCCCGCCTACATCCTCCAGGTACCCGCCAGCGCGCAGGACACGAGGCAGGAGCTGGAGGGGCGCTACGGCGGCAAGGTTGTGGAGCTGAACACCCAGGAGGGATACGCCGTCATGGGGCTCGACCAGGCGGCGGCGAAGACCCAGAACCTGCGTGCCCAGTCGCTGGGCGATGAACCGGTTGCCGAACCCAACCTCAACCAGTTTCAGGGGGGGGCGTTGGCGCTGATGGCAGGAAGCCGAAGCTTCTGGATGGGCGGCGAATGGCAGGCGTGGGCAGGTGGATCACGCAGTTTCTGGATGGGGGGGCAATACGCACCTATCGCCCAGAACACTCAACCCTTCCAGCAGATTAAGCTGGAGAACGCTCAGAAGCTCGCCCCCAACCTCGGTGCGGGTGTGAAGGTCGCCGTGATCGACACGGGAATCGACCTGAGCCACCCAGCCTTCGCGGGAGCTCTGGCACCGTCCACCGAGTGGAAGGACTTCTACGGCAACGACAACGTGCCGCAGGAGGAAGGCATACTCGGCGTCGGCGGCTACGGGCACGGCACGTCGGTCGCCAGCATTGTCTTGCAGGTCGCCCCCAAGGCGACGATCCTGCCCCTGCGCGTCCTGGGTCCGAATGGTGATGGCGATACTCTTCAGGTTGCCAACGCCATCAAGTACGCCGTCGCCCAGAAAGCGAGGATCATCAACCTGAGCCTGGGCAGCACCACCAAGTCGGACACCGTGCAAAGCGCCATCCAGGCCGCCACCACCGCTGGCGTTCTCGTGGTGTCCTCGGCGGGCAACGACAACACGCCGACCATCACCTACCCGGCCATCATTGCCGACGATAAGGGGCCGCTGGGCGAACGCAGCCTCAGCGTGGGCAGCGTCAACAGCTGGAACATGAAGTCCTCGTTCTCCAACTATTCCCCTGACCTCGAACTCAGCGCGCCCGGCGAGAACATCTTCACGGCTGGCCCCGGCAACCTGCTGGTGGCCTGGAGTGGCACCTCGATGGCAGCGCCCATGGCTGCTGGTGGTCTGGCCCTCGCCCTCGGTCAGACGCTGGCGGTGGACATCAAGGATGTCACCAGGAAAATGGCTGAGAACGGCTTCGACCTGTACAACAGCGGGCTGAACTCCGCTTACAAGGACAAGCTGGGCAAGCGGCGCCTGGACCTGGAATTGTTCCTGAAAAGCACCATCAGGTACTGAGGAACAGGCGGAGCGAAGGCGGGGGAAGTTCCCCCGCCTTCATTCTTGTAAGAGCGCGGAAAGCCCCGAGGGGAAAATATGGGCGGGTGTCAGAAGCCCTCGACGGTACGGGAAGCGTTGGTGATGCAGACCTCCGGGCAAGGGTAGATTCGTTGAATGAGGCGGCGTTTGCGCTCCTGAAGACAGATGACGCCCGTGTGTTGGAACTTGCTGGAGCTGCCAACGAGCTTGCAGGCGGTGCCTACCTGTTCGGCGCCGCACGCGCTCAACTCATTCAAGGACTTGCATACACGGAACGTGGCGATAGCAACCACGCTGTGCAGGTTTTGCAAAAAGCCTGGGAGGCATTTCAACTCCTTGTCAACGAGCAGGGCCAGAGGGAATCACTAGAGGCACTGGGCAGAATTTACCTCCAGTTGGGAGAATTGCCTGTTGCAGAAAAATACCTGCATCTGGCCCTAGAATTAGCTAGGCACAATGGCATTGAAAGAGCCCAGCTCCTCAATCTACTCGCCGGGGTACAACACAGGAGTGGCGACTACGGATCATCACTCACGTCACTTGAAGAAGCCCTCAAGATTCACGAGCTGCTTAACAACAGCAGCCAGGCGGCGAGTGTGCTGGGTAACATGGGGATTCTGTACACCAGCCAAGGAAGATATCCAGAAGCGCTTACGCACCTGACCCGGGCATACCGTATCTTAAGAGACGAGGCGCAGGATGAGCGGATGCAAGGAGTGGTTCTGCTCAACCTGGGACATCTATACCTTGGAATGGGAGAGCCGACAAAGTCAATTCCTTACTTTGAAGAGGCACTACATCTGGCAAGGCGGAGGCAAGACCGTCTTGCAGTGGCAATGTCAACCCTAAACATAGGTGCCGCTCAGGACCAGGCCGGTCATTACGCTGACGCAGAGCCTGCCTTCCGAGAAGCACTCACCATCTCACGTGAGATTCAGTACCGTCCCGGTGAGGTTTCTGCCCTCGACGGCCTGGGTAATATCCTTGCTCAGCGCGGACAGCTCCATGAAGCCGCCGCCGCTCACGCCGAAGCCGCCGCCATAGCGCGGGAGATTGAGGACCTGGAGGGGGAACTCGACGCCCTCAACCACCTCGGACAGGTGCAGGCGGAACTGGGGGACTTCCCTGTCGCCCTCTCGTCTCTGGAACGGGCGCTGACGCTGGCGCAGGAGGCCGACCACAAGAAGACGGTGTACGAGGCCCACCGCGCCCTAGCGGGGGTGTACAAGCGGGCGGGCGACTTCGAGCGGGCGCTGCACCACCACGAGCTGTACCACGAGGCCGAGCGGGCACTGTTCAACGAGGAGAGCGACAAGAAAACGCGCGAGCTGAGCGCGCAATTCGACGTGGAGCGCGCCCGCCACGAGGCCGAGGTGCAGCGCCTGCAACGCGAGATGGCCGAGACGGCGCGCGAGGAGGCCGAGGCCCTGGTCCGCGAGCGTACCCACGAGCTGGAGCAGGCGCAGGTCGAGATCGTGACCCGGCTGGCGGTGGCGGCCGAGTACCGCGACGACCTGACGGGCGAGCACACCTGGCGGGTGGGGCATGTCAGCGCCCTGATCGCGCGGGAGCTGGGCCTGCCCGACGAGGACGTGGCCCTGCTGCGGATCGCGGCGAGACTGCACGACGTGGGCAAGATCGGCATTCCCGACGCCATCCTGCTCAAGCCGGGCAAATTCACCCCCGAGGAGCAGGAGCGCATGAAGGCACACACCCTGATCGGCGCGCGCATCCTCTCGGGCGGACACTCGCGCCTGCTCCGCATGGCCGAGGAGATCGCCCTGTCGCACCACGAACGCTGGGACGGCGGCGGCTACCCGCTGGGCAAGGCCGGGCACAGCATCCCGGTGACCGGGCGCATCGTGTCGGTCGCTGACGTGTTCGACGCTCTGACGAGCGAGCGGCCCTACAAGCAGGCCTGGGACCGGGGCGACGCGCTGGCCGAGCTGCGGCGGCAGGCGGGCACCCAGTTCGACCCCGAGGTCGTGGAGGCGGCCCTGCGGGTCTTTACCCGGGCCGACTTCACCCGCCTGATGCGCGCCGAAACGGAAAGCGCGGCGGCGGCCGAGGCCACCCGCCGGTCCTGAGGCCGGAGCAGGCGGCCTGCGCTACAGTGCCCCGCGTGACGACCACCGCCCCCGCGCCCACTGCGGCCCTCACCGCGACCGCGCTGTCCGCGCGGCTCCTGCACCACGGCTTCGGGGACACGGTGGTATTGCACGGGGTCAGCCTGGAGGTCAGCGCGGGCGAGGTCGTCGCCGTCACCGGCCCCAGCGGCAGCGGCAAGAGCACCCTGCTGCACCTGCTGGGCGGCCTGGACACCCCGCAGAAGGGCGAGGTGTGGTGGGCGGGCGAGCGGGTGGACCTCCTGGGGACCCAGGCGCGGGCGCGGCGGCGCGCGGGCCGGGTCGGGCTGGTCTTTCAGCACCACTACCTGCTGGAGGACCTGACGGTGGAGCAAAACGTCCTCGTGCCCGCCCTGCTCATCCACCGGGACGAGACGGAGCGGGCCCGGGACCTCCTCGCCCGGGTGGGGCTGGCCGGACGCGGGCGGGAGTTGCCGCGTGTGCTCAGCGGCGGTGAGCGCCAGCGGGTCGCGGTCGCCCGCGCGCTGATCACCCGTCCCGCCGTGATCCTCGCCGACGAGCCCACCGGCAGCCTCGACCGCGCCAACGCGGAGGTCGTCGCGGGCCTGCTGCTGGACCTTGCCCGCAGTGAGGGGGCAGGCGTGCTTCTCGTCACCCACGACGAGCACCTGGCCGAGCGGGCCGACCGGGCGCTGCACCTGCTGGACGGGCAGATCGTGGACGAGGCGGTCAGCCGTTAGCCCACGGGTGTTGGCGACAGCAGGAACCGGAGCGTTGGGCAGAAGATTTGTCATCCTGAGCGATGCGCAGGGCAGGCTTTTCTCTCCACGCCGTCCCAGCTCTGGAAGCTACCCTGATGGGCCGATTTCGCCGGTTGAGCGCCCCCTCTCCCCTGGCTGTTCTGACCCTCCCCCCTGGTGGGAGAAGGCCTGGCGACAGGAAGGGGCACCAGAGCGTTGTCCTGGGTGGAGATAAAAGTCTGAGGCGAAGGGTTCCTCAGTTGACGTCGTGGGATGCTTCGCGGAGTTGACCCCCCAGCACGGCGAAGGACTCAGCATGGCACTCTTCTTTTATCCCATGCCCCGACCTTTCCATCACCACCCCGCCCGCGCGTACACGTCCGGCAATGTGGGCGTCAGGCCAAACTCGCGGGCCGCGCGCTGGGGCCAGTGGGGATCGCGCAGGAAGGCGCGGGCCAGGGCGATCAGGTCGGCGCTCCCCTCCGCCAGGATTTCCTCGGCCTGGGCGGGGGTGTCGATCATGCCGACGGCCATTACCCCCAGGTCGGGCACCTCCCGCCGGACGCGGGCCGCGAAGGGCACCTGATACAGCGGCCCGGCGGTGATCTGCTGGGCGGGAGTCAGGCCGCCGCTGCTCACGTCGAGCACGTCCACTCCCTCGAAGCGCAGCAGGCCCGCGAGCGCGACCGTCTGATCCACGTCCCAGCCCCCGGACGCCCAGTCGGTCGCGCTGACCCGCACGAAGAGCGGGAGGTGCGTGGGCCACACCGCCCGGACGGCGCGCACAACCTCCAGCAGGAAGCGGACCCGGTTCTCGAAGTCCCCGCCGTACTCGTCGGCACGCGCATTCGCCAGCGGCGAGAGGAACTGGTGCAGCAGGTAGCCGTGCGCCGCGTGAATCTCGACCACGTCGAAGCCCGCGATCTGCGCCCGGCGGGCTGCCGCCGCGAAGTCGGAGGTGACGCGCCGGATGTCGTCCACCGTCATGGCGACGGGGTGGGGGTAGGCGGCGTTGTAGGGGTCGTCCGCCGGGCCGATGACCTGCCATCCCCCGGCCTCGGGCGGCACCGCGCCGTGCCCACGCCAGGGGGCATAGGTGCTCGCCTTGCGGCCCGCGTGCGCGAGCTGCACGCCGATCAGGCCGCCGTAGCGATGCACGAAGTCGGTGATGTGCCCCAGCGGCACGATCTGCTCGTCGGACCACAGGCCCAGGTCCTCGGGGCTGATGCGGCCCTCGATGGATACGGCGGTCGCCTCGGTGAAGATCAGGCCCGCGCCGCCCAGCGCGAACTGCCCTAGGTGGGTGAGGTGAAAGTCGTTCGCCACCCCATTCTGCGCGCTGTACATGCACATGGGCGACACGACGGCACGGTTGGGGAGCGTCACGCCCCGCAGTTTCAGCGGCGTGAAGAGCAGCGGGGAGGGTGTTCCCCCGGAGGCTGGGGCGGAGGAGGCGATCTGCGTCATGCCACCGAATCTAGCCAGCGGCCAGGCCCCGCGCCAGCAGGCGGAGGCTTCATGAGGGGTGCGGGGGGAGATATTGAGGGCATGGAACTTCGCAGCAGTCTGGAAGGCCTCGGCCCACACCAATTGCAGGGTTTTTTCGAGGGATGGCCCAACCCCCCTTCGGCACAGACACTCCACTGCCTCCTGGCCGGGTCGTACCGCATCTCGCTCGCGGTAGAGGATGGGGGCAGGTGGTGGGCATCGCTCAGGCCATCAGCGACGGGGTGCTGACGGCCTTTATCCCCCTGTTGGAGGTTCACGCTACCCACCGGGGAAGGGGCGTCGGCTCGGCGCTGATCCGGCATCTGCTCGCCCAACTTGACCACCTGTACGCCGTGGACCTGAGTTGCGACGACGACCTCGTGCCTTTTTACCAGCGGCTGGGCTTTCGGCGGGCCAACGCGATGGTGCTGCGGAACTATGCCCGGCAAAGCGGGGAGGCTTCCGCAAGTCCCGGCCAGGAGGGGGAGGAGCCGGAGGAATGAGCCCGCCTTCCCGCCTCAGTGCAGCGGCACGTGCCCCGGAAACCCGATCAGCCAGTCCAGCAGGTCCCCCACCATCGCCGACGCGGTGACCATGCCCCCCGCGCCGCCGCCCGCGAAGATCAGCGCGCCGCATTCCTCGCCCTCGTACACCATTGCGTTGCGGCTGGCCCCCTCGTTGCACAGGGCATGGGTGGCGGGCAGCCGCCGCGGCGAGACGCTCGCGCGCCACCCCGCCCCCTCCCGCCGCAGGTCGGCAACCAGCTTGATCCGCTCGCCCGCCGCCTGGGCCTGGGCTACCTCCTCCAGCGTCACGTCCTCGATGCCCCGCACCTCGACCGCCGAGTACGGGAAGTTGCCGTCGGCACAGAAGCGGGCCAGGACGGTGAGCTTGTGCGCGGTGTCAAAGCCGCCGACATCCAGGGTGGGCGGGTCCTCCGCGTAGCCCAGCGCCTGCGCCTGCGCGAGGGCGTCGGCGTAGCTCCGCCCCCCCTCCATCTGGGTGAGGATGTAGTTGCAGGTGCCGTTCAGCACGGCCTGGAGCCGGGTGAAGGTGCTCGCCCGCAACACGGTACTCATCGGCCCGATCACGGGCGTTCCGGCCATGACCGACGCCTCGTAGTACAGGCGCCCGGCGAGGGCATGCTCGCGCAGGTCGTCCCAGCATTCGGCGAGCAGCGCCTTGTTCGCGGTGATGACGGGACGGCCAGATCGGAGGTAGGGCAGCAGCAGGGCGAGGGGCTGGTCAATGCCCCCCAACGCCTCGACCAGCACGCTGCTCTCCCCCAGGAAGGCGGGATCGCTCGTGAGAGGCGTGCCGGGCGGAACGTCGCGCTCGCGGCGGGCATCACGGACGAGGACACCTGTGACCTCGACCCGCACGCCCAGGTTGTCGAAAATGTCCCTGCGCCTCTCCAGCAGATGCAGCACCTGCTGTCCCACCGTGCCGCAGCCCAGCAGGCCCACCGTCACCGTTCGCATGGGCGTGACTGTAGCGTCGCCCGGGGAGAGGGGAACCCCCCACCCTGTTGCCTGCCTTCCGGTCGTCTAGGGAGGGGGGCGGTAGACTGCCCCCATGTTGCCTGTGTCGAGAATTCTGTTCGTGTCGGGGCTGTGCCCACCGGGGGCGAGGCCGGTCGTGCCGTGGCGGGGTCGGGCTTTGCCCGCGGGGACGGTGCCGGTTTGACAGGGGGCCGCCTGGACGAACTGGCGGCGGAATTCGGCATGGTGGAGCGGGCGCTGGGTGATCCGGCCGCCCTCGCCGATGCGCGTGAATACGCCCGCCTGACCCGTCGCCACCGCGAACTCACGCCGCTGGTGACGCTCTACCGCGAGCGCGAGGCGCTGACCCGCGACCTCGCCGGGGCGCGCGAACTCCTCGCCGACCCCGACATGCGCGACCTGGCGGCGGGGGAGGTCGAGACCCTGACCACCCGGCTCGCCGGGATCGAGGCCGAGTTGGAAGTCCTCCTCCTGCCCACCGATCCCGACGACGCGAAGGACGTGATCCTGGAATTGCGGGCCGGGGCGGGCGGGGCGGAGGCGGGGCTCTTCGCCGTGGACCTGCTGCGGATGTACACCCGGTATGCCGAGGGCGCGGGACTCAAGCTGAACGTCCTCGACGCCTCCGAGAGCGACCTGGGCGGCGCGAGCAAGGTCGTGGCGGAGGTCACGGGGGAGTTCGCCTTCCGCGCCCTCAAGTGGGAGCGGGGCGTTCACCGGGTGCAGCGGGTGCCCGCCACCGAGTCGCAGGGCCGCATCCACACGAGCACGGTGACGGTCGCGGTCCTGCCGGAAGCCGAGCAGGGCGAGGTCCAGCTCGACCCCTCCGAGGTGCGGATCGACGTGTTCCGCTCACAGGGGGCGGGGGGGCAGGGGGTAAACACCACCGACTCGGCCGTGCGCGCCGTGTACCGGGCGGGCACCCCGGACGAGATCGTGGTGGTGTGCCAGGACAGCCGCAGCCAGATCAAGAACCGCGAGAAGGCGCTTGTGGTCCTCGCCTCGCGCCTCGCCGAGCGGGAGCGGGCGGCGCGGGAGGAGCGCGAGCGCGAGACGCGGGCCTCGCAGGTCGGGACGGGCGAGCGCAGCGAGAAGATCCGCACCTACAACTACCCGCAAAACCGTGTGACCGACCACCGCCTGGAGGGGGATGCCAAGAATTTCGCCCTCGACTCGGTGATGGCGGGCGGCCTCAGCCCGGTCGTGGCGGCCCTGGCCCGCGACGAGCGCGAGCGGCAACTCCTCGCCATGCAGGACGAGGGCGGGGCCGAGGCTGGGGGCGGCAGGCGGGGGACCTATGGGTCGGCGTGACCTCCTGGTGGCCGCGGGCGTCCTGCGAGACCGCTTCGGGCGGGTGCTGCTCGTGGGCAACGACTGGCAGGGCCTGGGGCGGGTGCGCCACACCCTGCCCGGCGGCGTGGTCGAACCCGGCGAGACGTTGCTCGAAGCCCTCTACCGCGAGATCGCCGAGGAGACGGGCCTCAAGCTTACCGGCATCAAGCACATGGCCTACACCGTGCATATCGAGGACGAGCGCCGGGGCGAACGCGCCATCGCCGTCGCCTTCGAGGCGACCTGGGAGGGCCTTCTGAACCCCTCCGACCCCGACGGCTTCATCGTGGAGGCGCGCTTCTGTGCCCCCGATGAGGCCGTCGAGTTGCTGGAATCCCCGCCCATGCGCGAGCCCCTGAGCGACTACCTGCGGACGGGCGAGCCGGGCCGCTTCTACGCCTTCAAGGGTTGGGACGGGCGCGGCGGGCTGCGGGTGCCGCCCTTGAAGACGGAATCCTCACCCCGCTGAAGGTCAGGGTGCACCGCGCGGCTCGGATGGAAGATTCGTCCGAGCCGCGTGCTTTTCCCGGGGATTACAGGTTCTGCACCAGGATCGGCGTCGTCGTGGGCTGGGGGCTCCCTCCGGGCGGCTCGACACTCACGGCGACGGTCGCGCCGGGCGGCAGACCAGTGAGCAGGAAGCCCTGGCCCTCGAACACCCCAAGTGAGACGGGCGTGCCCGCCTGGATGCGCCACATCTGATACACGCGCCCGGCGTCGGCGGGCCGGTTCAGGTGCAGATAGGCGCGGCCATCGGGCAGCCGCACGAGCTGCCCGAGGTCGGTGCCGTTCGCCGTGACCGCCTGCGTGGTGGCGCCGGGAGTACGGGCGTACTGCTGCAAGGGATCGGGGTTGGGCCGCAGCACGAACACCAGGGCGAGCGCGGCGGCCAGGCCCAGGGCGGCCAGGGGGACCCAGGGGGTGCGGCGACGCGCCGGAGCGGGCGGCGCGATGGGGGTCACAGCAGGGAGGGAAGCCTCCCGCTCGGCGGCCAGGCGGGCGAGCAGGCGATCCTCCGCGCCGGGCGGGGGTTCCACCTCGGGCAGGGACTCCACCAGGGCGGTCAGCGTCTCCTGTTCGGCCTGGAGCTGGGCGCGCAGTTCGGGGCTGGCCTCCAGGGCGGCCCTCACCTGGGCCTCCTCCTCGGGGGACAGGATGCCCAGGGCATAGGCGGTCAGTTGCTCCGGGTTGGTGGTCATGCGCGCTCACCTCCTTCCAAGGTGTCCGGTCCCGCCAGGTGGCCGCGCATCCTCTCCAGGGCGGCGCGCAGCCGGGATTTCACGGTGCCGATGGGCAGCCCGGTCATGGCCGCCAGCTCCGAGTGAGAGTAGCCGCGGTAGTAGGCGAGTTCAACCAGCTCGCGCTGCGCCCTGTCCAGCACCTGCACCGCGCGACTTGCCAGGACACGGTCGGTGGGGTCAGTCGCCTGCACGGGCGCGTCCCACTCCTCCAGCTCCAGGGCCACGTCGGGCCGGTCGCGCAGTTCCTGCAGGAAGCGGTGGTGCGCGATGCTCACGAGCCAGGTCTTGACGCTGGCGCGCGAGGGGTCGAAGCGGGCCGCGTGCCGCCAGGCGTTCATAAAGGCGTCCTGCACGCAGGATTCCACGTCGTCGCGCTGGCGCAGCATGCGGTGGCCGAGGGAGTAGAGCAGCCGGGCGTGGCGGCGGTGCAGTTCCCGCAACGCCTCCTCCTGCCCGGCGGCCATACCCCGGATGAGCGCCTCGTCGGTCGGCTCCTGAACGGGTGGGGGGTCGGCTGCCATGGGTTGCGGGCAGCCTAACAGGCCGGGCGGGGGGGCGTGTGACCGGGCGCCGGGAACGCCCTCACACGGGGCGGTCATTCAGGCCCGCGGGGGCTGCTCGGCGGTGGGCACCGCCTGAACGGCGGGGATAGCCGCCACGGGCACGTCCTGAGCGGGGGTGTCAAGGCCACGGCGCAGGTCGTCGGTCACCGTGCTCGTGGACTTGCGAAACTCACGCAGGCCCTGGCCCAGGCTCTTGCCGAGTTCCGGCAGCTTGCGTGGGCCGAACACGATGAGCGCGACGATCAGGATAACGAGCAGTTCCGGGACACCGATGTTGGGCATGGCAGTCCTCCTTGGGGGCAAGGGATGGGGGGCCGGGGCGGGACGCTCAGGACGCCGTACTCTCCTGGGCTCACTCGGCTGTATCCCGTTTGCACGTGATCGGATTACCCCGGAAACGGGGATGAAGGGGGTATGGATGGGGGAAGGGGACAGTACACTGCCCGCCGTGAGTGACGCCGCCCTCAACCTGACCGCCACGCCGGGCCGCCTGGACGCCGTGCTGGCCGAGTTGGTGGGGGCGAGCCGTTCCCAGGTGGCCGGGTGGATCGAGGGTGGACATGTGCAGGTGGGAGGCGTGGTCGTCCAGAAGGCCAGCCTGAAGCTGAAAGGGGGCGAGGCGCTGACGGTGCAGGTTCCCCCACCCCCGGACGCCACCGTCGCGCCGGAAACAGTCCCCCTCGACGTGCTGTACGAGGACGCTTCCCTCATCGCCGTGAACAAGCCGCCCGGGATGGTCACCCACCCGGCCCCCGGGGTGACCTCCGGCACGCTGGTGAATGCGCTGCTGGGCCGCATGAGCCTCCCCGAACAGCCGGGCGCGACAGGTCCCGACGGCCACCGCCCCGGCATCGTCCACCGACTGGACAAGGACACCAGCGGCGTGATCGTGGTCGCCAAGACGGTGGAGGCCCACGCCCGGCTCGCCGCCGCCTTCAAGGACCGCGATACGCGCAAGATTTACCTCGCCATCGCTGCCGGAACGTGGCGGGCGGAGGGGCCGGTGAACGTGAACGCTCCTATCGGTCGCCACCCCACTGCCCGGCAACGGATGACCGTTGGGGGCGTGGGAGCCCGTGAGGCGCAGACCCGCTTCACGCCGTTATCCGCGCATCCTGACGGGCACGGGCGCACGCTGGCCCTCGTCCGCGCGCAACCACGCACCGGCCGGACACACCAGATTCGCGTCCACCTCTCGCACCTGGGCAGCCCGATCCTGGGCGACCCCGTCTATGGCCGCGAGAGCCAGGCTATTGGACGTCATGCGCTGCACGCACAGTTCCTGACTCTCCCCCACCCCGTGACGGGCGAGGCGCTGCACCTGCACGCCCCCGTGCCTGAGGACATGTTGAGCGCCTGGGTGGCGCTGGGGGGGACAGTTCCGGAGGACTTGGAAGTGCTGCCCGCGTAAAAGGACAAGGGAGTCCAAGGTCTACAGCGCGCGGAGGAGACTCTTCGCTCCGCTCAGGGAGACAGTCTCCGACTGTGCTGAGCACGGGTGAAGTTCCTCCACCATCCTTTCGCAACACGCACTGGAGGCCACACCCTCTTCCCCGTCCTGGAGCGCGAGAATGCTCTCCACGACCCCCGCTTCCCCCCTTGCTTTTTCTAGGCGTACCGTGTACACTTTCCCTTCGTGCGCCGTTCGGGACAGCCCCGACGGTTGGAGAGGACCCCATCAGGACGAGCTTTCAGGGTTGAAGGCGTTTGTAGTTCGCAGGGGTACTTTCCCGAAAGGACTACAAATGAACTTTGATCAACTGATCGCGCCCGAACTCGCGGCGCGTCTCGCCGAACGCGGCATCGTCGAAGCCAGCTCTATCCAGGCCGAAAGCCTGCCCCACACCCTTGCCGGGAAGGACCTGATCGGCCGCGCCCGCACGGGGACGGGCAAGACGCTGGCCTTCGCGCTGCCCATCATCCAGAACCTGGAGCCCAGCCGCGAGCGGGGGCGCTTGCCGCGCGCCATCGTTCTGGCGCCCACCCGCGAGCTTGCCAAGCAAGTTGCGGAGGAATTCTCCAAGAGCGGCCAGCATCTCGCCACCGTCACCGTGTACGGCGGCGCGAGCTACGGCCCGCAGGAGAGTGCCCTGCGCCGCGGCGTGGACGTGGTCGTCGGCACCCCCGGCCGCATCATCGATCACCTGGAGCGTGGGAACCTCGACCTGAGCGCCATCGAGTACACCGTTCTCGACGAGGCGGACGAGATGCTGAGCGTGGGTTTTGCCGACGCCATCGAGACCATCCTCCAGAAGACCCCCGAGACGCGGCAGACGATGCTCTTCAGCGCCACGCTGAACGACGACATCCGCCGCATTGCGCGCAAGTACCTGCGCGAGCCCGTCACCGTGGACATGGTGGGCGAGGGCCGCAGCCAGGCCGCCCAGAGCGTCGAACACCTCAAGGTGAAGGTGGGCCGCACCCGCACCCGTGTGCTGGCCGACCTGCTCACCGTGTACAACCCCGAGAAGGCCATCGTCTTCACCCGCACCAAGCGCGAGGCGGACGAGCTGGCGAACGAGTTGATCCACCGCGGCATCGAGTCCGAGGCGCTGCACGGCGACCTGGCGCAGAGCCAGCGGGAGCGGGCGCTGGGGGCCTTCCGTGCCGGACGAGTCGGCGTGCTCGTCGCCACCGACGTGGCGGCGCGCGGGCTGGACATTCCTGAAGTCGACCTGGTGGTGCAGTACCACCTGCCGCAGGACCACGAGAGCTACATCCACCGCTCGGGCCGCACCGGGCGCGCCGGGCGCACCGGCACCGCCATCGTGATGTACGGCGACCGCGAGAACCGCGAGCTGCGGAACCTGGAGTACCGCACGGGCGTGCAGTTCAAGGAACGGACCCTGCCCACCCCCAAGGAAGTGCAGGCCGCGAGCGCCGGGGCGAGCGCCGACCTCGTCCGCAAGGTGGACAGCGGTGTCGCCAGCACCTTCCAGGCCGAGGCCGAGCGGCTGTTCAGCGAGCTGGGCCTGGAGGCCCTGGCCCGGGCGCTGGCCAAGATCAGCGGCGTGACCGAGCCTGTCAAGGCCGCCAGCCTGCTGAGCGGTGAGGAGGGCATGACCACCCTGATCCTGCATGCCGAGCGCCTGAGCGTGGCCCGCGCTGTTGCGGTGATCGCCCGCAACAGCGACGTGGACACCCGCCGCCTGGGCAAGGTGCGCCAGTGGCGCGGCGGCGCCGTGGCCGACGTGCCCAGCGAGTACGTCGAGAAGCTCCTCGCCGCGAGCCCGCTGGAGGGCGAGGTGGGCGTGGAAGTCGCCCAGGAACTCCCCGAACTGTTCGAGGCCCCGAGCCGCGAGGGCCGTCAGGGTGGCAATTACGGCGGTGGACGCGGCTACCGTGACCGCGACGAGGGCGGCAACCGGGGCAACCGGGGTGGTGGCTACCAGGGCAACCGGAGTGGTCAGGGCCGCTGGAGCCGCGACCGCGACGGTGGTGATCGGGGCGAGCGCCGCCGCGAAGACTACGCCGACCGCGAGTTCGTGCCGAGCGGACGTTAAAGCCAGCCTCTGAAGAGTGCCCCTGCCCGAGTGGTGGGGGCATTTTTGTTGGCGTACCAGAGACAGGAGTAGGCTAAGCTTGTGAACTCCCTCACGGGTTCCGGGCTTCCAGAGGCGAGAGACGCGTTTCTCTCCGCACTGGCCGAGAAAACCCGGGGGGACACGCGCCTCCGCGCCGCCTGGCTGGAGGGCAGTATGGGAAGGGGTACGGCTGACCGTTACTCCGATATCGACCTGCATGTGCTGCTGCCTGAAGTCGCGCTGCCCGCCTTTCGAGGGGAGGTGGCAGAGTGGCTGGGCGACCTGAGCCCACTGGTGGTAGTCAATCAACTCTTCGGGGGCCAGATGGTCAACGCGCTGACTGTGGACGGCCTGCGGGTGGACCTGTGGCCGCATCCCGGGGAACATGTGGAGCTTTCCCCCTCCCGGGTCCGCATCCTGCACGCCGCACCCGGCGCCATCACGCTGGGGGGCGACCTCCCCACACCCCCACCCGAGGTGACCGCCGGGCACCTGCTGGGGCTGATCCGCGAATTCTGGCGCTGCATCACCCTGCTGCCCGCCGTGCTGGGCCGCGAGGAACGGCTGGTGGCCGTGCAGGGTCTGGCGGTGGAGCTGGGGCTGGTCACGGACCTGCTCGTCACCGGGTCCGGGGCGGTCCGCGACCGGGGGGTCAAACATTTGAACGCCTTCCTCCCGGTGGACGTCCGGCAGGATCTGGAAGCCACGCTGCTTCCGGCCGACCTGTCCGCTCAGGCGCTGGCCGACGCGCACCTGCGGCTGGCGCGGGTGGTGCAGGAGCAGGGGCGTTCACTGGCCGGACGCTGGGGATTCACGTATCCGACGGAACTGGAACACGCCGCCCTGAGCTACGCCGCACAGGAACTGGAAAGGCTGGGCGTCGCGGTGAATGTTGTACGTCTCTCCTGACCGCTCGCCCTGTTCCCGGGAAAGGGTTTCTCCGAGTCTGTGCCGTTCGCGTTGCGGCCGTCCAGCCTGCGCCTGCGCCCCCTACTTCCAGGTCTGGCGAAACACCCGCCGCCAGTTCTCGGAGGCCAGCTTCCGCAGGGTCGTCTCGTCATACCCGTGCGTCCGCAGCGCGCCGATCAGGTGCGGCAGTCGGCTCGCGTCTCCGATAACGTCCGGCACCACCGCCCCGTCGAAGTCCGACCCGAAGGCCACCCGGTCCACGCCCAGCCGCGTCACGAGGTAGTCCAGGTGCCGCACCACCACGTCGAGGGGCGTGTCGGCCAGGAGGTGGGCGTCGGGCCGCACGTCATTCACCGCGAAGTTGAAGCCCACCAGGCCGTCCGACTCCCGGATAGCGTCGAGCTGCTGGTCGGTGAGGTTGCGGGTCGATGGGCACACCGCGTGCGCGTTGGAATGCGTCGCCACCAGCGGCGCGTCCGAGAGCGCGGCCACGTCCCAGAAGCCGCGCTCGTTGAGGTGCGAGACGTCGAGCATCACGCCCAGCCGGTTGCAGGCCCGCACCAGCGCCCGGCCCTCGGGGGTCAGGCCCGGGCCGGTGTCGGGCGAGCGCGGGTACGCGAAGGGCACCCCGTGGCCGAAGACGTTCGGGCGGCTCCAGACTGGCCCGAGCGAGCGCAGCCCCGCCCGGGCCAGCACCTCCAGGCAGTCGAGCCGCGGGTCGATGGCCTCAGCGCCCTCCAGGTGCAGCACCATGGCGAACACGCCTTCCCGGCACGCGGCCTCCACCTCGTCAGCGGTTCGGGCGATTCGCACCTGTCCCGCGGCGCGCCCCTCCAGGCGAAACAGGGAGGCCATCTGGCCGGTGATCTGCCGCCGCGCCTCGTCGGGGTCAAGGGGACCGGCCAGCCGCACCTCATACCCGTTCCCGGTGATCGTCAGGTCGTCCTGGGGGGGCTGATCGGGGTGGGCCATCAGGGCGAACAGGCCGCCGAAGAGGCCGCCCTCCCGGGCACGCGGCAGGTCCAGGTGACCCCGGGTGGACCGGCGCAGGAAGTCGTTGCCGCCCTCCCGGTACTCGGCGAGGCGCTGCACGGTGTCGTTGTGTCCGTCGAAGATGGGGATGGCACGTGTGGAAGTCATCTGCCGCCCAGCCTGCCGCTACCCTGGGTGAAATGGGACAACCACTTTCACGCAGCTCGGCGCCCGTCGTGACCGAACCCGAACTGGCCCGCGTGCTGCTCGACCCTGGCCGCCGCCGCTCTCTCACGCCCTTTTTCGGGCGCGCCCTGACGGTGGGGGAAGCGGCGGCGGAACTGGGCGTGAAGCCGAACTCGCTGCTGTACCAGGTGAAGCGGCTCGTGCATCTGGGCCTGCTGACGGTGGTGGGGGTGGAGCCTCGGGCTGGCCGGGCAGTCAAGCGGTACCAGGCGGCGGCGGAACGGTTTTTCGTGCCGTTCGCCACGACGGACGCGGAAACGCTGGAAGCGCTGCTGTTGCGAACGGGCGAGCCCCACGCGCGCCGGTTTGCCCGGAGCCTGGCGCGGACGCTGCTCGACACCCCGGAGGGGACGATGGGGTATCTGGTGGGGCGCCACGCGAGGGGTGAGGTGGACGCCTACTTCTCGCCGGACGGGGTGAGGACGCTGTCGCTGCTGGAGGCGGAGGCCCCGGCGGCTGGCCGGTCATGGGCCGTGCTGTCGCTAAGCCACGAGGACGCCAAAGCCTTGCAGCGGGAACAGTGGGCGCTCTGGGAGCGGTATCTGGGCAAGCGTGGGAGTGGACGGTACCTGGCGCATTTCGACCTCACCCCTTGGCTGGAGGACTGACCTGGGGGCGGCCCACCGCTCGCCCCGCCACGCGAACGGCGAGGTCCTGGTCTCCCCCTATCTAGACGCGCCCCCATCCTCGCGCTGCACAGCCCGTAGGGTGAAGGGCATGAACGCGCCGCACCCCATTCTCGTGGTGGTACTTCTTGGCTCCGGGGGAACTGGACGCTGAGCGTGAGCGCGCGCCACTGACCCCCACCCCACCCGGGCGGGGGTTTTTCGTTGAGTGAAAGGAGAGGGCAGGTATGGGACGCAGGGGACCACAACATCGAGCAACCGCCCGTCGGGGAGGACCCTTCGGAGCCGCACACCGCGCCACGTCGCCTTCGGGTGAGCGTGGCGCGCGCCGTTTGGACACCACCACGGGGAGGCAGGCATGACGCAGCAGGACATGACGGGTGCCAAGGCGCTGTGGGCCACCCTCGCCGCACACGGCATCAATACAGTCTTCGGCTACCCCGGCGGCGCGATCATGCCGGTGTACGACGCGCTGACCTTCTACCCCGAGGTCCGCCACATCCTCGGGCGGCATGAGCAGGGCGCCATCCACGCGGCGGAGGGCTGGGCCAAGGCAACGGGCGAGATCGGCGTGTGTATCGCCACGTCCGGGCCGGGGGCGACGAACCTCGTCACCGGGCTGGCGGACGCGATGCTCGACTCGGTGCCCATCCTGGCGATCACCGGGAACGTCGCGCGGCACCTGATGGGCACGGACGCCTTTCAGGAGGCGGACATCACCGGGATCACCCTCCCGATCACCAAGCACAACTACGTCGTGCGCGACGTGGAGGAATTGCCCCGCGTGATCGCCGAGGCCATCCGCATCGCGCGCAGCGGGCGGCCCGGCCCGGTGCTGGTAGACATTCCCAAGGACGTGCAGCTCGCCGCCTACCACGGTGAGATCGCCGCGCCCCACGCCCGGCCCGAGATTCCCGCACCGAAGCCGGAGGCTATCGAGAAGGCCCGCGAGTTGCTGCGTTCGGCCAGGAAGCCCGTCATCATGGTCGGCGGCGGGTCGCTGGACGCGGCGGCGGAGATCACCGCCCTCGCCCACGCCTGGGACATTCCCGTCATCACGACGCTGATGGGCCTGGGTTCGTTCCCGGCCAGCGACCCCCTCTGGTTAGGAATGCCGGGGATGCACGGCTCGGTCGCCGCCAACCGCGCGATCTCCGAGGCCGACGTGCTACTGGGCATCGGCCTGCGCTTCGATGACCGGGTGACGGGCCGGGTGAACGGCTTCGCGCCGAACGCCTCGATCATCCACGTGGACCTCGACGCCGCCGAGATCGGCAAGATCGTGCGGACGCATGTTCCGGTGCGGGGAGAGGCTCGGGTGGCCGCCCAGATGCTTGCGGAGGGCGCCCAGAAGCTCGACCTCCCCGAGTGGCGGGAGAAGATCGCCGAGTGGAAGACCCGCACCCAGGATCCCGACCACTGGGGCGCCGGGTACGCGGTGAAGGCCGTGGTGGACCGCCTGCGGCCCGACGACATCCTCTCCTCGGACGTGGGCCAGCACCAGATGCTCGCCGCGCAGCTCGCCCGCTTCGAGAGGCCCCGCCGCTGGATCAACTCGGGCGGGCTGGGCACGATGGGTTTCGGCTTCCCGGCGGCGATTGGCGCGGGCATGGCCGAGCCCGGTGTGCGGAGCATCGTTATCGCCGGGGACGGCGGCTTCCAGATGACCGCCCAGGAACTCGCCACCCTGAAGAAGTACGACATCCGCAACGTCAAAATCTGCATCATCAACAACTCGTTCCTGGGCATGGTCCGCCAGTGGCAGGAACTCTTCCACGAGCGCCGCTACTCGGAGGTCTACCTGGGCGACTCCAACCCCGACTTCCTCAAGCTCGCCGACGCCTACGGGGTGCCCGCCTACCGCGCCGACCGCGCCGAGGAACTGCCCGAGGCCATTGACGCCTGGCTGAACGACCCCAAGAGTTCACTGCTGGAAATCGTGGTGCCCAACGAGCACGGTGTCTTCCCGATGGTGCCCGCCGGGGCCTCCCTGAGCGAGATGATCGAGACCGAACCTCCCCGCCCCACCCCCGGCATTGAGAAGAACGCCGCCGCCGAGGAGGCGAAGAACGCATGACTGGCCCTTTCGATTCCACCCCAAAGGACCACCTCGTCTCCGCCCTGGTGCGCGACGAGCCGCGCGTGTTGACCCGCATCTCCTCGCTCTTCGGGCGGCGCGGGTACAACATCAGGAGCCTCAGCGTGGGCTCCACCGAACACCCCGGCCTCAGCCGCATGACCTTCGTGGTGACGGGCGACCGGGGCGTGGTCGAGCAGGCGATGCGCCAGCTTGAGAAGCTGCACGACGTGGTGAAGATCATCGACCACAGCCTGGAAAAGTTCGTGGACCGCGAACTCGTTCTGGTGAAGGTCGCCATCACGCCCGAGAGCCGGGTGGAGGTGCGCCAGATCGCCGAGGACTTCCGCGCCCGCATCGTGGATGTGGGCCGCCACGCCCTGACCTTCGAGGTGACGGGCGACGAGGGCAAGATCACCGCCTTCATCGAGCAGATGCGCCCTTTCGGCATCATCGAGACGATGCGGACGGGGCGGGTGGCCCTGACGCGCGGCTCGAACGCGGACATCCCCAGCCACGTCTACCATGAGGGGGAGACGGAGGCGTTGCGCCCCGTAGTGGAGAGCGCCGAGCCGAGGGAGGAGAAGGCGCGGGGCGTGCCGAATCTGTTTTAGCTGCGTATACCCCTCAGTCAGCTTTGCTGACAGCTCCCCTTAGAGGGGAGCCAGAAAGCACGGCTTGAGGAGCACTTCATAGCCTCCCGTTTACGGGGAGGCGGCCCGACGGGCCGGAGGGGTTGCACGCCGCCCCCCTCCCCTAGCCCACATTCCCCCCCAACTCACACTTTGTAGGAGAATCGCCCAATGGCCGCGAAAATGTATTACGACCGCGACGTCTCCCTCTCCCCCATCGAGGACAAGCTCATCGCCATCATCGGCTACGGCTCGCAGGCGCACGCGCACGCGCAGAACCTGCGGGACAGCGGCCTGAACGTGGTCGTCGGGCTGCGGGAGGGTAGCCCCAGCCGCACCAAGGCGGAGCAGGCGGGCCTGCGCGTCACCAGCATCGAGGACGCGACGCGCGAGGCGGACGTGGTCATGCTGCTCATCCCCGACGAGACGCAGCCGAAGGTCTACGAGGAGAGCATCGCCCCGAACCTCACGGACGGGAAGGCGCTCGCCTTCGGGCACGGCTTCAACATCCACTTCGGGCGCATCAAGCCGCCCGCCGGGGTGGACGTGTTCCTGGTCGCCCCCAAGGGACCCGGCCACATGCTGCGCCGCGTGTACGTGGATGGGGCGGGGATGCCCAGCATCTTCGCGGTGGGGCAGGACGCGAGCGGTCAGGCGCGGGAGATCGCGCTGGCGTATGCGCGCGGCATCGGCGGCACCCGGGCGGGCGTGCTGGAGACCACCTTCAAGGAGGAGACGGAGACGGACCTCTTCGGCGAGCAGTCGGTCCTTTGTGGCGGCGTGACGCACCTGATCCAGGCGGGCTTCGAGACGCTGGTGGAGGCGGGCTACCAGCCCGAGATCGCCTACTTCGAGACGCTGCACGAGGTCAAGCTGATCGTGGACCTGATCTACGAGAAGGGCTTCGAGGGGATGCGCTACTCCATCTCCAACACGGCGGAATTCGGTGACTACGTGACCGGCCCGCGCATCATCACGGACAAGACGAAGGCGACGATGAAGGACGTGCTGGGCGACATCCAGAGCGGCAAGTTCGCCCAGAGCTTCATCCAGGACGCCGAGAGCGGCTTCCCCTACATGAACGAGCAGCGCCGCAAGATGCGCGATCACCTGCTGGAGACGGTGGGCAAAGAGCTGCGGGGCAAGATGCCGTTTATCAACAAGCAGGCGCTGGAGGTTTAGGAGCGGTCAGCGGTCAGCGGCCAGCCCTTCCGGGGAGGAAAGGCTGGCCGCTTTCGTGTGGCACCGGCTTCCCAGTTGTGGCTTCAGGGCTCCGGGTGCGGTGTCCAGTGGGAGGCGGCCAGGGAGCGCAGGGACACCGGGTCGGAGGGTCCGGCCATTGCAGTTCGCAGGTCGTTCAGCGAGCCGGGGAAGAACGAGACGTTATGGAAGGCGTTCCTGGCGATCTCCTCCGCCACCGCCCGTGCCTGCTGCGCGTCCTTGCCGAAGACGATCAGGCGCGTGTTGTGGTCTTCCATCGGCAGGCGCCCGTCGTCCTTGGCCTTCGCCACGTCGGCCAGGGGGATGTCGTGGGCACCGTTCAGGCTGCCCGCCCGGAAGTCCTCCTCGCTGCGCCCGTCCACCCACCACGCGGTCCGGTCGCCCCCGGCGATATAACGCGCACCATCCGCCTCGGTGACCATCACGCCGCCCAGGGCACGCCAGATGGGCGCCCCGAGCTGGTAGCGCCGCACGTTCGTGAAGCCAGCCGTGAGCAGTTCCTCGCTCAGACGCTTGCTCTTGCCGCACAGCGGGCCGTTGCAGTAGAGCACCAGCGCCCGGCTCCGGTCACCCGCGACGAGCCGCTCGATCTCCCGCACGTCGCTGACGTACTGGCTGTCACTCACCCCCGGTTTGCGCGCGACATTGAGGGCACCGGGGATGTGACTGATGGCCCACTCCAGGTGGGGCCGCGCGTCGAGCACGAGGGCGCTCCCGTCCGCCAGAATCCGGCGCAGCTCCTGAGTGGACACTTCCGGCGTCTTCACGTTCGCCTCGCCCAGGGTGGTGGTGAAGACCGTGGCGACCAGGCCGGGCGTCTGGGCGAGGGCGAGGGACGTGAGGGCGGATAGGGCGAGCAGGCGGAACTTGCCGTTCATGGGTCACCTCCGCCCCCACGGTGCGCCCCGGGGTCCCCGCCCCGCATCGGGTGAATTACCCAGATGCGGGGCGACGTCTCTGCGGGGTCGGCCCGCTCGCCTTCAGGGACAACCCCACCTCCCCGCCCGTCAGACCAGCCCCTCGCGCACGGCCAGGGCGGTGGCCGCCGCGCGGGAGTTCACCCCGAGCTTGCCAAACAGGTTCTCGCCGTGCCGCGCGACCGTCTTCTCGCTCACCTCCAGGGCGCGGGCGATCTCGCGGTTGCTGCGTCCGGCGGCCATCAGGCGCAGCACCTCCTGCTCACGGCAGGTCAGCCCGGCCGTCGCCCGGATGGGGGACGGGATGGGGCGCCATTGCAGGGCCTCGGCCACAGCCGCCCCCAGGCCGAGCAGGGCGCCCTCCTGCCCCTCCCGGGCATAGGCCGCGCGGCTGAGTTTCGCCCGGGCGCGCCGGAGCGTGCGCTCGATCTGCCGCCCGTCGAGCGGGGCGGGGAGCGCCCCCACCCCCTCCCGCACGGCCCGCGCCGCGCTCACCCAGCGCACCGCCCGGGCCGCCTCGCCCGAGGCGACCGCCAGCGCGGCGAAATCCTCCAGCGCCTCGGCGACGTTGCGGCGGTGGCCGAGCCGGACGGCGCGGGAGAGGGCCTGCCCCAGCAGCGGGAACGCGGCGGGCAGGTCCCCCCGCAGGGTGGCCTCCAGCCCCAGGGCGGTCAGGGAGGCGATCACCCCCCGCTCGTCGCCGATGGCCTCCCGCAGCGTGAGGCTCTCGCGCAGCAGCACCCCCCCGCGTTCCGCGTCCCCCCGTTCCAGGTGGGCGCGGCCCAGGCTGTAGAGGGCGTACCCCATCCCGTGCCGGTTTCCGCCCTCACGCCAGAAGGCCAGCGCCCGGGAGAGGAGCGGGAGGGCGTCCTGAGCCTCCCCCCAGTACAGCTCCAGCCGCCCCAGGTTGAAGAGCGGCGTGGTGCGTCCGAAGTCCCGCGGCCCTCCTCCCACAGGGTCAGCGCCTCGGTCAGGAAGGCCCGGGCCTCCTCCGGACAGGCGGCGTTGTGAGCCAGCACCCCGAGTGAGTTGAGGGCCGCGGCCACCGCCAGCCGGTCCCCCCGCTCCCGGGCGAGGGCGAGCCCCTCCCTCAGGCGCCACTCGGCCTCGGCGTGGTCCCCCTGCATCCGCGCCATCTCCCCGGCGAGGTAGGCGGCATGGGCACCGGCGGTCTCGTCTCCCGGCAGGCGCAGGGCCTGCTCCAGCCAGCCCCGGCCCTCGGTGAGGTGACCGTGGACGCTCCAGAAGTTGCCCAGCGCGGCGGCCAGCCGCAGGCCCAGGGGGGCGTCGTGGTCGAGCGCCCAGGCGAGGGCGGCCCGGAAGTTCCCGTGCTCGCGTTCCAGCCGGGCGAGGGCCGCCCCCTGCCGCTCCCCCCACACCTCGCGGTCCCCGGCGAGCGCCACGTCGAGAAAGTGCCGCGCGTGCCGGGCCTGCCACCCGGCCGTCTCGCCCAGGACTGATTGCCGCTCCAGGGCATACTCCCGGATGGTTTCCAGCAGCCCGAACCGCGGCGTGCCGTCCGGATTCTCGCCGGGGCGCACGAGCCCGTGGCTCACCAGGAGTTCCAGCCGGGCCAGCGCCTCGCCCTCCGGCACACCCGTCACGGCGGCCACCCCCGGCAGGTCCGCCCCGTCCACGAACGTGCCCAGGGCGCGCAGCACAAGGCGAGCGGTCTCCGGCAGCAGGGCCTCGCTCCAGGCGACCGTCGCCCGGACGGAACGCTGATGCTCGGGGCGGTCGGCCGGGCCGCCGGACAGCAGGGGCAGGCTGGGGTGCAGGTGCCCGAGCAGCGCCTCCGGGGAGAGCGTGCGGACGTGCGCGGCGGCGAGTTCGAGGGCCAGCGGCAGCCCGTCGAGCCGGGTGCAGACCCCCGCCACGGCGGGGGCATTCTCCGGCGTGAGCGTGAAGTCGCGCCGCACTGCCCGCGCCCGCCGCCGGAACAGCTCGACCGACGGCGCGGCGGCCAGCTCCCCGAAGGCTGCGCCGGGTGGGGGCAGGGCGAGCGGTCCCAGGGCGTAGTCCCGCTCCAGCGAAACCCCCAGGGGCACGCGGCTCGTGACCAGGACCGTGAGGTGCGGGGCGTGCCGCAGCAGGTCCTGCGCGAGTTCCCCCACCCCGGGCAGGTGTTCGGCGTTGTCGAGCAGGAGCAGCAGCCGCCTGCCCCGCAGGAACTCGCGGACGCGGGTCAGGGGCTCCGCCGCCCCGTCCTTCAGCCCCAGCGCGCGGGCCACCACGGGGGCGAGGGGCGCGTCGGTCCGGACAGCTGCCAGCGGCACCACCGCCACCCCGTCGGGAAAGTCGGGGGCGAGCGCCCTTGCCAGGGTGAGCGCGAGCGCCGTCTTCCCCGTTCCCCCCGCGCCGCTCAGGGTCAGCAGCGGCACCTCCTCCCGCCGCAGCAGCGCGGCGAGTTCCGCGAGTTCCTCCCCGCGCCCCACCAGAGGCACGAGGTGGGCGGGCACTCCCCCCGAGGCGGGGACGCCCGGCAAGGACGGCGAGGTGGACTCGTTCATGGGCACCTCCCCCTCACAATACGCTCACCCGGTGAGAGGGGCACCAGACTCGAAGGGGCCCGCTTAGCATGTCCCCATGACCACGTTCACCCTGCGTCGTCAGGACGCCCTGGCCTGGAGCGGCGAACACGAGTGGCGCAAGGGCCAGTCCTACGTGCGGGGCCTGACGGGCCTGAGCGCGCGGCCGGAGAGAACGGCGACGGTGCTGCGGGGGACCGCCTACGGGCAGGAGCCGTATCAGGTCCGCGCGACGCTGGAGGGTGGGGAGGTCGTGTCGGCCCGCTGCTCGTGCCCCGTGGGTGGCGGCGGCCACTGCAAGCATGTCGCGGCGCTGCTCGCCCGGGCGGTGGAGGACCCACGCGCCTTCGCCGGGGTGCCTGAACTCTCGGAGGCGCTCTCCGGCCTGAGCGTCCCCGAACTCCACCGCCTGATCAGTCGAATGCTCGACCGCGCGCCGGAGCTGGAGGCGCTGGTGTACGCGAGTTCGGCCCCCAGCGCACCTGCCGGAAGTGCCCGCGGGCAGATCGAGGCGGCCTTCGACGCCATCCGCCGCACCTACAACCCCGAGTGGGACCACGAGGGCGAGGGGCCGGACACCGAGGCCATCGACCTCGTGCTGGAGGGGGCGGACGGACTGCTGGAGAATCTGGACGCGCTGGATTCGGCGTGGGCAGGGCAACTTCTCGACACCTACCTCACCGTGCTGGACGGTATCGGGGACACCTACGACGGGGACTTCGACTGGGGGCTGGACGACCTCCAGGCGCGGGCGCTGGCGGCGGTGCAGACATTGCTCGTCAGCGGCAAGCTGGACGAGGGGGCGCGCGAGGACGCCTTCGAGGCCGTGCAGAGCGAGGTGGCGTCCGGCCGGTGGAATTCAGATGACGAAGCGTTCTTCGACCTCGTGGCAGCGCTGCGGGAGGACGAGCGGGCCTCCCTGCTGAATCTGCTCCGCAACCTCGTGAAGGGGGAACGCTCGGAGTATCTCCGGCAGCAGTACGCCCGCGCGCTCTACCACCTCACCGCCAACGACAACCTGAGCGACGAGGAGGCCGAGGCGCTTTTGCGCGCAAGTGGCAACCTCGGTGAGTTGCTGGACTTCCTGCTCGAACGCGGGCGAACCGAGGACGTGCGGCGGGCGGTGCGCGAGGCCGGGCGGCGCGCCCACTTTCCCGAACTGGAACCCGTCTTCGCGGCGCACGATCAGCTTCCCCTGCTCGAAGCCCTGGCCCACGAGGGGCGGGAGCAGGAGCAGACCCGCCGCTGGCTCTTTGCGCGGTACGTGGCGACTGGGCGAAAGCCGGAAGCCCACGCCCTGGCCCGCGAGGTCGTCCTGAAGTCTCCCACCCCGGAGTGGCTGATCTCGCTGAAGGATGTCAGCCCCGACTGGGAGACGGAGCGGGCGGAGATCACCTCGCGGCTGTGGCGCCAGAAGGGGCACACCGAAGTCCTGATGGACCTGTTGCTGCGCGAGGGGCTGGCCCAGGAGGCGCTGCGGCTCGCGGGCGAGCGGGACATCGTGCCCGTGCGTCAACTGCTGGCCCTGGCCGGACAGCTTGACGCAGAGCGGGCCGTACCGTTAATCGTGCGGGCCGCGCAGCTTCACATCGACCTCCGCAACCGCAACGGCTATCACGAGGCGGCGCAAATCCTCTCCCAACTTCCCACGCTTGTCGGTCGGCCGGAAGCTCTCACCCAGGTCCGGGCCGTCGTGGAGCGGCAACCCCGCCTCCCTGCCTTGCGCGACGAGTTGAGGCAGGCGGGGTTGCTGTAGACCTCACCCGTGTAGACGACTCCCCTTGCCCGCAAAGCCTCCTGCCGTTACAGTTGCGCCATGTATCCGTTCGGCCTGCTTCTTCTTGGCGTTCCTCCGGTGGAGTGAGCGGCGAAGGAGCCTGCCCGAATCCCCCGGAGGAACCGCCCTCCGGGGCTTTTCTTTGTCGCCCGCCCCTCGCCACCCAGGAGCCCCGCATGACCCAGCAACCCGCCGACGGCCAGCGTATCCGCATCTTCGACACCACTCTGCGCGACGGCGAGCAGTCGCCGGGCGTGGCGCTGAACCACACCCAGAAGCTGGAGATCGCGCACCAGCTCGCCCGCTTGGGCGTGGACGTGATTGAGGCGGGCTTTCCCATCGCCTCCCCCGGCGACCTGGAGGGCGTAAGCCGCATCGCGCGGGAGGTGCGGGGGCCAGTTATCGCCGGACTGGCCCGCGCGAACCGGGCGGACATCGAGGCGGCGGCGAAGGCGGTCGAACTGGCGGACAAGCCGCGCATCCACACCTTCATCGCCACCAGCCCGATTCATATGGCGAAGAAGTTGCAGTTGGAGCCCGACGCCGTGATCGAGCGGGCGGTGGAGGCCGTGCGCCTGGCCCGCTCCTTCGTGGACGATGTGGAATTCAGCGCCGAGGACGCCACCCGCAGCGACCGGGCATTCCTGGCGCGCATCTTCCGCGCGGCGGTGGAGGCGGGCGCGACCACGATCAACGTGCCCGACACGGTGGGCTACACCACGCCTGAGGAAATCCGCGACCTGTTCGCGTACCTGCGGGCCGAGTTGCCGGGGCATGTCATCCTCTCCGCCCACTGCCACGACGACCTAGGGATGGCGGTGGCGAACTCCATCGCGGCGGCCGAGGGGGGCGCCCGGCAGATCGAATGCACGGTGAACGGCATCGGCGAGCGGGCGGGGAACGCGGCGCTGGAGGAGATCGTGATGGCCTTTCACACGCGAAGGGACCACTACGGCTTCGAGACGGGCATCCGCACCCGGGAGATCTACCGCTCCAGCCGCATGGTGAGCCGTCTGAGCGGGATGCCGGTCCAGCCCAACAAGGGCGTGGTGGGCGACAACGCCTTCGCGCACGAGTCGGGCATCCACCAGGACGGGGTGATCAAGGCGCGCGAGACGTACGAGATCATGAACGCCGAACTGGTCGGGCGCGAGGCCGCCGTGCTGGTGATGGGCAAGCACTCGGGCCGCGCGGCCTTCCGCAAGGCGCTGACCGATCTGGGCTACACGGTGGACGAGGAGCGCGTCAAGCACCTCTTCGCCCGCTTCAAGGACATGGCCGACCGCAAGGGGCAGATTTACGCCGACGACCTGCGCGCCCTGGTTGAGAGCCGCAGCGACGTGCCGCAGACCTTCACGCTGGAGGGCTTCCAGATCACCAGCGGCATGAACATGACCCCGGTCGCCTTCGTCCGCCTCCAGACCCCGGACGGCTCGGCCGAGGCCACCGCGCACGGCGACGGCCCAGTGGAAGCCGCCTTCCAGGCGATCAACCGGATCACGGGCATTACCCCGGTGCTGGAGAGCTACCGCATCCAGGCCGTCACGGGCGGCGGCGACGCGCTCGGCGAGGTCAGCATCGGCGCCCGGTACGGGGAGACGACGCTGCACGGCACGGGAGTGGCGACGGACGTGGTCGAGGCCTCTGCCCGCGCCTGGCTGCGCGTCATCAACCAGGTCGTCGCCGGAATGGGCAAGAGCCGCCAGGTGAGCCAGACGACGGTGTAACCGGGAGTGGGGGGCAGAAGGTGGGGGGAACTCCGCCTTCTCGCTCTTTGTGGAAAGTGAACTTACCGACCCTCAAGTTCAGGAGGAAGCATGAGCGCCTACGTGATCGGACTGATTGATGTCCACGACCCCGGGGGTTACCCTGCCTATTCCCAGCACGTCCCCACGACCCTTGAACCGTACGGCGGCCAGTTTCTCGTGCGGGGGGCCAGCCCGTGGCCCTGGAGGGCGAGGCACCGGGCCGGGTGGTGGTCATCGCCTTTCCCTCTGCCGAGCAGGCCCGCGCCTGGTACGAGTCCGAGGGGTACACGCGCATTCGCCCCCTCCGGCAGCAGAGGGCGACCGGCCACCTCATCGTGGTTCAAGGCGTAGACGCCACTTCCTGAAGCCACAGGTGAGTTAGATGCCCGTGTAGAAAGAGTGGAAAGGGGCGGAGGATCCGGCCGCCTCTTCCTTGCAGGGAGGGCTAATGGTTCTGGAAATTGCGCTGCTGAACATCCGCTCGGAACAAACAGGCGCGTTCGAGGCCGCTTTTGCCCGCGCCGAGCGCATCATCTCCGGCATGAGCGGGTACGTCCGCCACGAGCTACGACGCTGCCTCGAAGACGACCACAGGTACGCCCTCCTCGTCTGGTGGGAGACGCTGGAGGACCACACCGTAGGTTTTCGGGGAAGCGCTGAGTATCAGCAGTGGCGCTCGCTGCTGCACCATTTCTACGACCCATTCCCGACGGTGGAGCATTTCGTTAGGGTGACGGCCTAACCTCTACCGCTCCGGCATCTGCCCCAACAGGGCTTCGAGTTGAGCCGCTGTGTCGGGCGCGCCCATCGCTCTTGCCGAATCGAGGACCGACTGACCACGTGCGTCCCGTGTATGCAGGTCGGCGCCATGCATGAGCAGCAACTCGACCACCTCCGTCCGGTTGAACATGGCAGCCATCATCAAGGCCGTCCGACCGTCGGGTCCCGCGCTCTCCACATCGGCGCCGTGGTCGAGCAGCAACCGCACCATGGGCACGTTCCCCTTGAAGACGGCGCCCAGGAGCGGTGTCTGTCCCTGGTCATTCCGCAGTTCGGGGTCGGCGCCGTGCTTCAGCAATTCCCGCGCGGCCTCCAGATGCCCGTGGTAGCTGGCGAGCATCAGCAGGCTGTCGCCCCGCTGGTTCAGCAGGTTGGGGGGCAGGCCGCGGTCCATCAGGGGAGCGAGCCGCTCCGAGTCCCCGAAGCGCACGAGGTCGAACACCGCCTGGATGTATTCCAGCGTCTCCTGATCGAGTTCCGGTTTCTGCCCGGAGTCACCTGTCATGTTCCCCTCACTCCCACTCAATCGTGGCGGGCGGCTTGCCGGTGATGTCGTATACCACGCGGTTGATCTCGTGGACGTGGTTCACGATGCGGTTGCTCATCGTCGCCAGGAAGTCGTAGGGCAGGCGGGCCCACTCGGCGGTCATGAAGTCGTCGGTGGTCACGGCGCGCAGGGCGGCGGTGTAGGAATAGGTGCGCTCGTCGCCCATCACGCCGACCGACTGGATGGGCGTCAGGATGGCGAGGGCCTGTGAGCAGCCGTCGTAGAGACCGAACTCACGCAATCCCGAGATGAAGATGTCGTCCACCCGCTTGAGGATGTCCAATTTCTCCTCAGTGATCGCGCCCAGGCAGCGGATCGCCAGGCCAGGGCCGGGGAAGGGGTGGCGCATCCGAATCTGGTCGGGGAGACCCAGCAGCCGCGCGATCTCCCGCACCTCGTCCTTGAAGAGGGTGCGGAAGGGCTCGACGAGCTGGAAGGCGAGGTCTTCGGGCAGGCCGCCGACGTTGTGGTGGCTCTTGATATTCGCCGCGCCCGATTTGTCGGAAGATAAACCGCCCGCTGACTCGATCACGTCCGGGTAGAGCGTTCCCTGCGCGAGGAAGTCGAAGGGACCGTATTGTCTCGCCTCGCGCTCGAAGGCCCGGATGAACTCGCGGCCGATGATCTTGCGCTTCTGCTCGGGGTCGGAGACGCCGTGAAGGGCACCCAGGAACTCCGCCCGGGCATCTACCGTGACGAGGTTGACGCCGAGGGGCCGCAGCGCCGCCTCCACCTGTTCCCGCTCGCCCAACCGGAGCAGCCCGTGATCGATGAAAACGGCGGTGAGCCGGTCGCCAATGGCCCGCGCGAGGAGCAGGCCGAGCGTGCTGGAATCCACGCCGCCGCTGATGGCGAGAAGAACCCGGCCGTCGCCCACCTGCGCCTGAACGTCCGCAATCAGCTCGTCGATGATGTGCTCGGCGTTCCAGTCGCGGTTCACGCCGCAAATCTCCAGGAAGTTCGCCAGCAGTTGCCCGCCCTTGGGCGTGTGGACGACTTCGGGGTGGAACTGCACCCCGTAGCGGCGCGTCTCCGGGTTCTCGATGGCGGCGACCGGCGTGTCCTCTGTCTCGGCGACGACCTCGTAACCGCGCGGAAGTTGTGTCACCGAGTCGCTGTGGCTCATCCAGGCGACAAATTCGCCCTGAATCCCCTGGAAAAGTTGGCCGCCGTAGCGGGTCAGGTCGGCCTTACCGTACTCGCGCTTGCCCGCGCGCCGCACGTCGCCGCCCGCCTCGTGGGCGAGGAACTGCATCCCGTAGCACAGGCCCAGGATGGGCACGGGGAGGTCGAGGACGCCGGGGGCGGGACGGGGCGCGTTCGCGTCATAGACGCTGTTGGGGCCGCCCGAGAGAACGATGCCCTGGGGGTTTTCCTGCGCGATGCGCTCCAGGCTGGCGGTGCCCGGAAGGATCACGCTGTACGCGCCGAGTTCGCGCAGGCGCCGGGTGATCAGGCGCGTGAACTGGCTGCCGAAGTCGAGGATGACGACACTCACGGGGCCGATTGTGTCACGGGGCGGGTCCGGGATGTCCCTGTGAGCTGGTCAGGAAGGGCGGGGCGGCCACCCGCCGCTCAGGGCGTCAGGTTGATCTGGACGGGCACCTTGCTCGGCGCCGTCACACTGACGGTGCCGGGGGTGTACCCGTCAGCCGCCACGCGCAGGGTGTAGTCGCCCGGCTGCGGCAGACGAACCAGGCCCGGAGCCTGACCCACCTCCTGCCCGCTTTTCACACCTGCACCCCTGGGCGCGGAGACGATGCTCAGGCGCACCCGCACCCCTTCCCCCCCCTGCACCGCGAAGCGAACCTCGCAGCACGGCTCGGAGGCGGCGACGGCCGAGGTGGGCGCCACCGTCGAGGTCGGGGCGGCCCGCCGGGCCCACCACACCCCGGTGAGCAGCAGCAGAAGGAGCAGCGCCAGCACGGGCAGCAGCCAGCCCGGAGCACGGCGGCTGGATCGTGGGGCAGGCGCGTGATCAGATTTCACCACGTGGCGGGTGCCGTCGGCGTCCCAGGCGATGCGGACCGGCTCGCCCGCCACCCGCCGGGGAGGAACACGGCCCGTCGTGACCCGGGGAGGGGTGGGGGTGACCGGGGGAGCGGTGTCCTCCTCCGGTGAGGCAGGGGCAGGCTCGGTGGTCGCCTCAACGGGGGCGGGAGACGGCGCCGCCTCGGCCGCGGCCTCCTCCGCACCGCTCTGCACTGGGCTGGAAGGCGCCGCCGCGACCACGACCGGGGTGGACGGCGGCACGGGGACGGGTGTGGCGGGCGGGTCCTGCTGGCCCGCGTTCTGCTGCCCTGGGGTGGGCGGGGGAGCCTCCCCGGGTTCCGGTGACACCGCCACCGGGGCGCGGGGGGTGGCACCACGTTTGCGAGCGGCTTCCGGTGGGCTGACCGCGTCCAGCCGGGCGAGGAGGTCGCGGGCCGTGGCTCCGGCGGGCGCGTCCCGCAGGGCGGGGGGAATCCCTCCCAGCGTCCTCAGGGTGTCCGCCAGGTCACTCAGGTCCTGGGTGGGGTTCACTTCCCCGCCCCAGGGCAGCCCCGCTCCCGCCAGCGCCACCCGCCCGTCCACGCTCCAGAGTTGCGCGGGGCCGACGCCCCCGTGAGTCAGGCCCGCCTCGTGCAGCGCGGCCAGGCCCGACAGCGCCCCCCGCGCGGCGAGCAGGGGGTCGGAGGCGGGGAGCGCGTGCGGCGGCAGCTCGGTGACCACGTAGGCCGTGTCGCCGTCAATGCCGCCCTCGCTGGGGGACAGCAGCGAGGGGTGGGGGGGCAGGCCAGGCAGGGGCGCGGCGTGCGGAAGTACATGCAGCAGCACCGGCATCCCGGTCAGGCGGTCGGTCGCGCGCAGCGTCCGCACCGCTCCGGCAGGCCGGTCGCCCGTCAGTTCGCGTGCGGCCACATAGGGGCCGATGGGCTTCACAGGGGCAAGTATAGGGGCCAAATGTGAAATCCCACGCAGGAAGGCCAAGGCCCCCGGAGGGTAAGGGAAACCCACCTCTTCCCCACCGGGCGGGCGTATCGTGCCGAACATGACGGACGCCCCGCCCCCCCAGGCCGCCGCGAGTCCCACCACCGCCCACCACGCCGCCGCGCCCCGGTCCGTGAGGGTGGCGGTCCTGACGGTCAGCGACACCCGCACCGAGGAGACCGACACCAGCGGGCAGTACCTGCTCGCCGAGTTGCGCGCCGGGGGGCACGAGGTTGTGGGCTACCGGGTCGTGCGGGACGAGGCGCCCGAGATTCGCGCCGCGCTGGAGGGGTTCATGCGGGACGCCACGGTGGTCCTCTCCAGCGGCGGCACCGGGATCACCGGGCGGGACGTGACGATCCCGGTCGTGGAGTCGCTGCTCACCAAACCCATGCCCGGCTTCGGCGAACTCTTCCGCATGCTGAGCTACCGCGAGGTGGGGGGCGCGGCCATGCTCTCCCGCGCGGTCGGGGGGCTGGCGGGGGGCACGCTGCTCTTCGCCCTGCCCGGCAGCCTGAACGCCGTCCGCACCGCCTGGGTGGGCCTGCTGCGGGACGAACTGGGCCACCTCGCCTTCGAGGTCGCCCGGCACGGCCAGCCGGGGGCGGCGGGCAGGGTCGGCTGAGCCGTGGAGCCCTGGTTCAGCCTCCTGCCGATCTCGCGGATCACGCCGCCCTACGCCCTGGCGCTCGCCCTGATCGCGGGGTACTGGCTGTGGCGGGTGGCCCGCGAGGCCCGGCACCGCTGGGCGCCGCGCGTGTCGTGGTGGGCCGTGCCCGGCCTCGCCCTGCTGTGGGCGGCGCCGCTGGCCGACGTGCCCGCCCTGTTCGGCCTGGGGGCGGCGGCGCTCCTCCTCGCCGAGTTCTGGCCGGGGGCCTTTCGCCCGGCGCGGGAGCGCCCGGGTTGGGCGTGGCCGCTCGTGGGCGTGCTTTGCGGCCTCGCGCTGCTGGCTCTGGTCGCCACTGGGGGCGGCACGCAGGCGGGCGCCGAGGTCCCCGTCACGCTTGCCCTGGCGGCGCTCCTGGCCGGGCTGGGGGGGCTGCTCTCGGCGGGGCTGTACCGGGAGCGGAGCCGTCCCCGTCCACCCGGGCTGGAGGTGCGCTTCGCCCCGGTCCAGCTTCCCGAGTGGCCCGACCTGAGCGTCACCCTGACCGAGCGGGGGGCGCGTCTCGTCAACGTCTCGAATGGGCCGCTGCGGCTGGCGGGCTGGTCGCCGTCCGGCGTGAACGCCTGGCTGCGGGTGCGGACCGAGGGCGGCACCCCCCTCAACACCCTCGCGGTCGGGCAGAGCGCCTTTCTCCCACTGAACGAGCGCGAGGGGGGCGTGCGGGTGTGGTACGTGCCGGGGAACGGCCGCGCCGGGCCGCGCCTCTTCCGGGCGGACTGGACCCCGCAGGCCTACGCCGACCAGCGGGTGCTGAATTGAGGGCCGCAGGGGGGGTCTCCCGCCCCTCTCACCCCCCGCGGCCCCCGGCGGGCGTATGGTGGGCCTCATCGTGAGTCTGGTGTTCGAATGGTCGGCGCTCGCCGCGCTGACGGATACGCCTGGAACGGGTGGCCGTCTGCGCGCAGGGCCGGAGGATTTCCGGGTAGAGGAAGTGCCCGCCTACCCGCTGTCGGGCGAGGGCGAGCACCTCTTCGTGCATCTGGAGAAGACGGGGCACACCACCGCCCACGTGCTGCGGGAGCTGGGCGCGCAGCTCGGAGTGCGGGACCGGGACGTGGGGGTGGCGGGGCTCAAGGATCGCCACGCCGTCACCACCCAGTGGATCAGCCTGCCGGGGAAGTTCGAGGAGCGTCTGCCCGCCTTCGGGATGGAAGGTGTGCGGATATTGGAGACCCGGCGCCACGGCAACAAGCTGGGGCTGGGGCACCTGCGCGGCAACCGCTTCGTGGTGCGGGTGCGGGACGCGGCGGGAAGGGCGGACCAGGCGGCGGTGACGCTCGCGCTACTCGCTGCCCGGGGTGTGCCGAACTACTTCGGGCCGCAGCGCTTCGGCCTGCACGGGTTGAACGCCGAGGAGGGGCTGCGGGTGCTGCGCGGCGAGTCCCGGCTGCGCGACCCCCGCGTGCGCCGCTTCCTGACGACCTCGGTGCAGAGCCTCGTCTTCAACCGTTTTCTGAGCCTGCGGCTGGAACGCGGCGTCTTCGACCGCCTGCTGGCCGGGGACATGGCGAAAAAGCACGACACGGGCGGCGTCTTCCTTGTCGAGGACGCGGCGGCCGAGTCCCCCCGGGCCGAGCGGGGCGAGGTGAGCGCGACCGGGACCCTCTTCGGGAAGAAGACCAAGCCCCTCACGCTCGACGCGGGCGAGCTGGAACGCGAGGCGCTGGCGACCTTCGGCCTGACGCCGGAGGTGTTCGCCTCCCGCCGGGGAGACCGCCGCCTCACCCGCATCTTTCCCGAGGGCGCCCAGGTCCAACCCGAGGAGGACGGCTACACCGTGGCCTTCACCCTTCCCAAAGGCTCCTTCGCCACCAGCGTGCTGCGTGAGCTGACGAAGACGGACGTGGACGCGCTGGAGAGCCCAGGCGAGGACGGGGAGGAAGACGAGTGAGGCGGGCGGGCCTGGCCGCGCTCCTCACGCTGCTGGGGGCCACCCTCGCGGCGCGCGCGCCCTCCGCGCAGCTTAGCCTGCGGCCCTCGTTCGGTGGGGCGGTGCTCGAAGGGCGCATCGTGGCGGGGCCTGGCGACGAGCTGACGGGGGTGTGGAGCGAGGGGGGCCACGCCCGGCTGCTGAAATGCTCGCCGCGCTGCGCGGTCGTGCCCGCCGTTCCCGTGCCGGGCACCCTGCTGGTGGGCACCGGCACCCCCTACCGGGTGGTCGTCAGCGGGGCCTTCCGCACCGGGCAGCGCGTCAAGCTGGCCCTGCGCTTCAGGGACATGCAGATCCTCAACGTGGACGCCGTCGTCATCCGACCTTGAGGAAGGAATTCCGCGCGGCCTTCCTGGGCACGGTCTACGGTCCGGTGGGGGAGCGCGTCCGGCTGGCGGGGGAAAGGGGTCCTGCCCCCACCTGGGCGCGGGGAGAGTGGGCTGTCGTCACCGCCTGGAATCCGGGGGGGCGGCGCGTGCCGGAGGAGGCCAATGTCCAAGCGGCGGCGGTCCTGCTCGCCCGGGTGCGGGCCGCCGGGCTCTCCCCCCTCCCCGCCCACAACGGCGAGGGCGAGTGGCGGGAGGAGGCGCTGCTCATTCCCGGGGCGCGGCTGCGGCAGGCGGCAGCCTGGGGTGCCGACTTCGGGCAGGCGGCAGTCCTGTGGGGCGCGGGACGGCGGGCCGCGCTCGTCTGGCTGAACGGGGAGGGGGTCGTGGGCGTGGAGCGGCGCTGGGTGCGGCGGGTGGGGCCCGGCTCCCCCACTTCCCACCCCTGAGCGCCTTTCCCGCCTCCCCGCGTATACTCCGGCCCTGTGACGGCCGACTCCCCCAACGCGATCTCCCCCCTCGGGGTGCTGCCCCCGCCGGGGTCGTCGTGCGTGCATCTGCCGCTGGACGTGACCCCCCAGGAACTCGCGCGGTATGCGGTCGGGCTGGCGAATGCGCGGGGCGGCACGGTCCTGGTGGGCGCCGATGCCACCGGGGAGCGGGACGCGGGCGAACTGCACCCCCTGATGGTCACGCACGCGATCTTCGAGCTGTCGGGCGGGCGGCTGACCGTGAACGTGCAGCACCACCGCCAGCCGGGCGGGGCGAGGGTGCTCGCGGTGTTCGTCCCGCAGGCTCCCTATGTCCTCGCCGCGCCGGACGGGGCGGTCCTGGCCTGGGACGGGGCGCACCTCGTCCCGGTCACGCCCGCGCAGAGCGAGCCCGTGCCGCAGCAGGACTACACCGCCGTCGTGCCCCCCGACGCCTCGCTCGCCGACCTCGACCCGCACGAGGTCGCGCGGCTGCGGGGGCTGGGGCAGCGCGGCGGCCTGGCCCACCTGCCCGACCTCGACTTCCTGCGCGAGCTGGGGCTGCTTATCCCCAGCGGCGGGGCGCTGCGCCCCACCCTGGCGGCCATCCTGCTCGCGGGCACCCCGGCGGCCTTGAGGGCACACGTCCCCCAGGCCGAGGTCTGCTTCTATCACCACCAGACGCCCGACGTGGAGTTCCAGTTCCGCGAGGACCTGCTGCGGCCCATCCCCGCGCTGCTCACGCGGCTGGCCGAACTCATCCAGGCGCGCAACCGCTTCACGCCCGTGCAGGTGGGCCTCTTCCGCATCGAGGTCTGGGACCAGGATGAGGCGGTGTACCGCGAGGCGCTGCTCAACGCCCTGACCCACCGCGACTACACCCTGCGCGACGCGGTGCATGTCCACCACTACCCCGACCGGCTGGAGATCATGAACCCGGGCGGGCTGCCGGGCGGGATCACGCCGGGCAACATCCTTCGCCACCAGCCCAAGCGGCGCAACCCGCTGCTGGCCGAGGTCCTGGCGCGGCTGGGATTGGTCGAGCGCGCGGGTGTGGGCGTGGACAAGATGTACGGCCTGATGCTGCGCTGCGGCAAGGAGCCGCCGGAGTACACGACCTACCCCGACGCGGTGACCCTGGCCCTGCACTCGCCGGGTTTCGACGCCGAATTCGTGCGCTTCGTGGCGCGCAAGCAAGAAGAGATGCAGACCTTATCCCTCGACATGCTGATCGTCCTCTCGCTGCTCGTGCGGGAGGGCGAGGCGACCCGCGCCGGGCTCGCCCGCGCCCTGCAACTCCCCGAGGACCGCACGCCGAGACTGCTGCGCGGCATGGAGGACCATGGCCTGATCGCCCGCTCCGGCCCGGGGCGCGGCATCGCCTACACCCTCAGCGATGAGGTGCGCCGGGCGCTGGGCCGGGGAGTGCCTGAGCCCCGCACGGCCCCGCCCCCCGCCAGGCCTGCCCGGGACCTGCCCGCCCGCCCGCCCCGTGCCCCCCGGGCGGCCCCCGATCCCAGCGGTCCCACCCCCGCCGAGGTCCGGGCCGTCGCGCTCGCCCTGGTCCGCGAGCGGGGCCACGTCCGCAACCGCGAGCTGCGGGAGGCCTGCGGCCTCAGCACTCAGCAGGCCTGGCGGGTGCTGCGCCGCCTGGTGCTGGAGGGCCACCTCGTGAAGCGCGGCACCGGCACCCGCGACGCCGCCTATGAGCCGCGCTGAGGCTGGCCGGTACCCTCTGGGCGTTGGCCTTCCCGTTCTCGCTGTGGAGGCGTGAGCCTCGCGTCCTAGACGCCAAAGGGCGCCCCTTCTCATCAAGAAACGATTGACAGCCCTGGGTCCGGCGTGTAGCCTTCCCCTACCGTTTGATGTTCAGTGGTGGAACCGCTTCCGAAGCAGTGGGCAGTTCCGGTTTCAGCCACCAGGGGGGATGCATGAAGAAAGCCATCGCCATCGTCAGCCTGACCGCCGCCTTTGCCGCCGCCAGCCAGTCCCAGGCCGTGACCATCACGCTCGCCTGCGGCACGGTGGGCCAGGAGTTGCAGCTCTGCAAGGACGGCGCGGCGCGCTGGTCGAAGAAGACGGGCAACACCGTCAAGATCTTCGAGAGCCCGAACCTCACGAACGACCGCCTGGGCCTGTACCAGCAGCAACTCGCCGCGCGCAGCAGCGACATCGACGTGTACCAGCTCGACGTGATCTGGCCCGGCCTGCTCTCGCAGCACTTCGTGGACCTGAAGGGCAAGATTCCGGCCGCTGAGATCAACCAGCACTTCAAGGGCATCGTGGACGCGAACACCGTGAACGGCAAGCTGGTGTCGCTGCCCTGGTTCACCGACGCGGGCCTGCTGTTCTACCGCACGGACCTGCTGAAGAAGTACGGGTACTCGGCTCCCCCCAAGACCTGGGCCGAACTCGCCACCATGGCGAAGAAGATCCAGGACGGCGAGCAGAAGACCAACAAGACCTTCACGGGCTTCGTCTTCCAGGGCAAGAACTACGAGGGCCTGACCTGCGACGCGCTGGAGTGGGTGAACTCCTTCGGTGGCGGCACCATCGTCGACAGCACCGGCAAGATCACCATCAACAACCCCAAGGCCGCTCAGGCGCTGGACACGGCTGCGAGCTGGATTCGCAACATCAGCCCCGCTGGCGTCACCACGTACGACGAGGAAGCGGCCCGCGGCATCTTCCAGTCGGGCAACGCGGCCTTCATGCGGAACTGGCCCTACGCCTGGGCGAACGGTCAGGGTCCGGACTCCAAGGTGAGGGGCAAGATTGGCGCGGCGCCCCTACCCGCCGGTCCTGGCGGCAAGCCCGCTGCGACGCTGGGTGGTTGGAACCTCGGCGTGAGCGCGTACTCCAAGAACCAGGCCGCCGCCATCGACCTGGTCCGTTACCTGACCAGCCCCGCTGAGCAAAAGATTCGCGCCATCGAGGGCTCGTACAACCCCACCATCCCGGCCCTGTACAAGGACCAGGCCGTCCTGAAGGCCAACCCCTTCTTCGGCAGCCTGTACAGCGTGTTCACGAATGCTGTACCCCGCCCCTCCGCCCCCACCAAGGGCAAGTACAACCAGGTCTCGCAGGCCTTCAGCTCCGCCGTCAGCGACGTGCTCAACGGCAAGAGCAAGGGCCAGGCGGCCGTCGCCAGCCTTGCCACCAGCATCGCCCGCATCAAGGGACGCGGCTTCTAAGCTTGCCTGGGGACGCGGCGCGGTTCGCGCGCACCTGAGCATCCCCAGGGGGGACGTCCACCACATGGACGTCCCCCTCCTCGTTCGGCTTGCTTCACGTTTGCTCCAGTCCATGCTCATACCGCTTCACCGCGGTGAGCGCAGGCTGAAGAAGCCTTTTTCTCCGGAAGCTCGTCGTCACCGCCGCACACGCCGCTGCGGCCAGCGCGCCCACCAGCACTCCGGCTGGGCGAGACAGGGGGCTCATTCATGACCACGAACGCCACACCCACCTCGGCGGCGCCCACCCGCAGGCGCGGGATCGAGGCCGCCCGCGCCCGGCAGGCAATCTGGCTGCTGCTGCCCACGCTGATCGCCCTAGCTATTGTCGCGGGCTATCCGCTGTACCGCACCATCTTCTACTCGCTGTACGACGCGAACCTGACCTCGCCGGATCAGCGGACCTTCCTGGGGCTGGGCAACTTCTGGTTCACCACCTCCGACGGGGTGCCGCTGGGCTTCCTGCAAGACCCCAAGTGGTGGACGGCGGTGAAGAACACGCTGCTGTTCACGGTCGTCTCGGTGTTCCTGGAAACCGTGTTCGGCATGATTATCGCGCTGGTGGTCAACAGCGCCTTCCGGGGCCGGGCCTTCCTGCGAACGGCCATGCTGGTGCCGTGGGCGATTCCCACGGTTGTGAGCGCCCAGATGTGGGCGTACATGTACAACGACTCCTTCGGGCTGGTGGGGCGCGGCGTGCTGGGCGGGCAGGCGCTGTTGGCGAACACCGACTCGGCGATCTGGGCCCTGATCGCGGTGGACGTGTGGAAGACGACCTCCTTCATGGCGCTGCTGATCCTGGCGGGGCTCCAGAGCCTGCCCGGCGACATGTACGAGGCCGCCGACATGGACGGCGCGAGCAAGTGGACCCAGTTCTGGCGCCTGACCCTGCCGCTGCTGAGACCCGCGCTGCTCGTCGCGCTGGTGTTTCGCAGCCTGGACGCGCTGCGCGTCTTCGACATCATGTACGTCATGCTGGGACCGGTGAACGCCGCTCAGACCAGCATGACCGGCTATGCCCGGCAGGCCTTGATCGACAACCAGCTTCTCGGCCTGGGCAGCGCCGTCGCCGTGGCGATCTTCCTGATCATCATGGTGATCGTGGTGATCTACGTGACCGCCTTCCGGGTGAAGTTCGACTGAGGGGGGAAACGCCATGAACCTGCAAAAGACGAATCCTGCTCTCTACTACACCCAGCGCGTCCTGTTCTACCTGCTCGTGCTGGTGATCGCCGTTTACCTGCTGTTCCCCTTTCTGTGGGCGGTGCTGACCAGCTTCCGCCGCGCCGGGGACCTCTTCCTGCCGCCGCTGCAGTTCATCACGGCGCCCTCGACCCTGAGCAACTACACGCAGGTCTTCGCCAACGCCAGCTTCCAGCGCGGGCTGCTGTTCAGCCTGCTCGTCGCCGTGGCCTCAGTGCTGATCAGCCTGCTGCTGGGGTCTTTTGCCGCCTATGCGCTCGGCCGCTTCCGGTTCAGGGGCAAGGCCTTCATCCTGTACATCATCCTCGCCGTCAGCGTGTTTCCGCAGATCGCCGTGCTGGGCGGCCTGTTCACGCTGGTGCAGACGACAGGCCTCTTCAACAACCCCATCGCGCTGATCTTCAGCTACCTGATCTTCACGATTCCCTTCACGGTCTGGGTGCTGACCTCCTTCGTGCGCGACATCCCCGGCGAGCTGGAGGAGGCCGCGCTGGTGGACGGCGCCTCGCCCCTCCAGACGCTTTTCCGGGTGCTGTTCCCGGTGATGATGCCCGCGCTGGTCACCACTGGCCTGCTCGCCTTCATCAACGCCTGGAACGAGTACCTGTTCGCGCTGACCTTCACCAGTTCCAACCGCACGGTGCCCGTCGTCATCGCCAACTACTCCGGCGCCTCGCAGTACGACCAGCCGTGGGGGCCGATCATGGCCGCCAGCATCGTGGTCACGGTGCCGCTGATCATCCTGGTGCTCGTATTCCAGCGCAACATCGTCTCCGGCCTGACGGCGGGAGCGGTCAAGGGCTGAACACAATTCTTGGGAAAGGGGCCGCTCCGGGTGGGGTGGCTCTTTTCGTTGAAGGCTTACCCCTCAGCCCTGGGAGGCACAAAAACTCCTCCCCCTTGAGGGGAGGGGGTGAGCGGGCACGACCCCCAGAGCGGCAAGTAGGTGAGGCAGGCCATCTTGAAGCCGCCCAAGCGGGTCACATGCCCCCTCATCCCGGCCCTCTGCTTCGCAGCTTTGCAAGTCCCCCACGAGGGGAGAGCGAGAAGTTACCGCTCCGCCCTTCGCTGCGCCTCGTCCAGCGCGGCCTTGGCGCTCAATTTGCCGGTCGTGGCCTGGCTGATGGCGTCTTCCAAAAGCAGAGTCCACGCCTCGAAAGCGGGGGCGGATGGGCGCGGCACCGCGCGGTCGAGCTGGGCATGGGCAGCCCTGATCTGGGGATTCTTGGCATACCAGTCGCTCAGCAGCGGCGTCACGCTACGCCGGGTGGGAGCGTAGGCGGTGGACTTGACCCACTCGGCGAGGCGGTCGGGGTCCATCAGGAACTGCCAGAAGGCGAGTGCTCCGGCCTGCTCCTGGGCGTTGGCTCCCCTGGGCACGACGAGGTGGGCGCCGCCCAGCGGCAGGGAGCAGGGCCCCACCTTCTCACAGGGAAAGGGGGCGATGCCGAGCTGGAAGAAGGGCAGCCTGCGGGCGTCGGTCCAGTTGGCGACGCTGGCCGCGACCATCACGTTCTGCCCCCGGGCGAAGTCGAAGGCGGCGCGGGTGGCCTCCGAGAGTTTGCGGGGCTGGGCGAGGCCAGCGTCGCTCATGCGGGCGAGCTGTGTCAGAGCCTCCACCGCCTCCGGGCCATTCAGGTTGGGCCTGCCGTTCAGGACGAGGCTGCCCCCGCGCGAGGTCACGTTCGCCTCGAAGGTCCAGGCGTCGGCTGTGGCGACGAGGGGACGCCTGCCCCCCGTGGCGAGCTTGCGGCTCGTCGCCTCGACCTCGGCCCAGGTCTGGGGAGGGGTCACGCCCGACCGGCGAAACGTCCCGGCGTTGTACATCAGGACGGGCACGCTGATGTTCCAGGGCAGGCCGTAGCGTTTGCCGTTCACCTCACCCGCGCGCCAGGCCGGGGCATACACGTCGCGCGTCAGGCTGTCCGGCAGAGCGTCCGTCAGGCGGGAGAGGTCAGCAAGCTGCCCATCGGCCGCCAGCCGGGCGAAGCGGGTGAACTCCACCTGGGCGAGCGCCGGGGCCTTCCCCGCCTTCAGGGCCGCCCCTAGCTTGTCATTCAGCTCGCGGTAGTTGCCGCCCGCCACAGGAACGACCTCGTAGGCGGACTGCGAGCGGTTGAAGTCCCGGGCGTACCCGGCGACCGTGCCCTGATTCATCGCGTGCCAGAACTCGATTCGGATGGGGGCGGCCTGCGCGGAGGCCAGGAACAGCAGGGACAGGGGCAGGAGGCGGCGCATGGCCGGAGGATAGCGGGGGCAGGAGCGGAACCGCGCGGGAATTCTTCGCCCCGGCAACTCAGAGGACATCGGCGGGTTCAAGCTAAAGCCGCCAGCCTGGTGTCACCTCTTATGGTGTCCCGAGACAGGCTTTTCTCTCAATCAAGGACAACGCTCTGGTGCCCCTCCCTCTTGCTGACCCTCTCCCCTGGTGGGAGAGGGCCTGGCGCAGCCAGGGGTGATGGGGCGCCCACCGGGCAACCTCGCCCCCTCACCTCAGCTTTTAGAGCGGGTACGAAGTGGAGATCAAAGCTTAGTCCCGAGACCCCTCACTTCATTCAGGGTGACAAACCCTCCTGCATCCAGTCGAGAGCAAAGCCTGCCTCTCCCCACCGGCTCAGCCCGCCGCGCCTCCCCAGTGCCGCAGCAGCGCGACCACTTCGGCGGGGCTCTCCACGCGGTACTCGGCGGCCGTCTCCCCCTCCCCGACCTTGATCGTCACGCCGCCCCGGGCGCGCAGCCGCAGGAAGCCCTCCTCGTCGGTCACGTCGTCGCCGAGGAAGACGGGGAGGTGATGCGGGTCCTGCCGCGCCAGCCGCTCCACCGCGCGGCCCTTGCCGAAGCCCGCCGGGCGGAACTCGCGCACCTTTTTGCCAGAGATCATCTCCCATCCAGGGGGCAGGGTGATCGCGTCCAGCGCCTTCTCCACACCCGCCTGCCGCTCCCCCGCCACCTCGCGGGAGTGGACGGCCAGGGTCCAGCCCTTGTCCTCCAGCCGCAGGCCGGGCACGTCCGGGAGCTGGGCGGCAATCAGGTGAATGGCCTCGTGATCGGCCGCCGCGATCTCCTCGCCCGGCCACTCCATGCCATGCAGGCCGACCACGGGGAGGCCAGAGAGGTTCAGGAAGGCGTGGACCTGCTCGGCGAGGCGGCCGGTGACGACGGCAGCGCGGTGGCGGGGGTGGGCGACGAGACGGGAGAGCGCCTCCCGCGCCCCGGGTTCCGGCCACGCCTCCTCCGGGCGGGAGACGATGGGGGCCAGGGTGCCGTCGTAGTCGCACAGGACGAGGAGGGGACGCCCGCCCAGCGTGAGGAGGTCGGGTGGGAGGCTCATGCGCCCGCGATCTCCGCCACGAAGCCGTCGGCCCAGGTTCGCAGGTCGCTCTGGCGCAGCCGCTCGCGCAGCCGCTGGAGGCGGGCCTTTTTCTCCTCCAGGGGCATCGACAGCGCCCGGGTGAGCGCTCCTGTCAGCCCCTCCGGGTTGTAGGGATTGACCTGCACCGCCTCCGCCAGCTCGTCGGCGGCCCCCGCGAAGCGCGAGAGGATCAGCACGCCGTCCCCCGAGCAGGCGACGAACTCCTTGGCGACGAGGTTCAACCCGTCGCGCAGCGGCGTCACGAGCATCACGTCGGCGGCGCGGTAATGGGAGACCAGTTCCTCGCGGGGCACACCCCGGTAGATGTACTGGATGGGCGACCAGCCGTCCCGGGTGTGCTTGCCATTGATGCGCCCCACCAGCCCCTCCACCCGGGTGCGGAGCTGCCGGTAGGACTCCACCTGCTCGCGGCTGGGCACGGCGATCTGCAGGAGGGTCACCCTTCCGCGCGCCTCGGGGTGACGGTCGAGGAAGGTGTCGAAGGCCTCCAGACGCTCGGGAATCCCCTTGGTGTAGTCCAGGCGGTCGACGCCCAGCACGAGCTGGGTTTGCAGGGTGCGCCGGATGCGGTCGGCCGCCTCCTCGACCTCGGGGCTCGCTGCCAGCTCCTCGTAGGTGTCCACCTCGATGCCGATAGGGCGGTCCACCACACGCGAGGTCCGGCCCTGCCACTGCACCGTGTCCCCCTCCGTCTCCGCGCCGAGCACCCGGCGACAGGCGGACAGGAAGTGGGCGACGTACTCGGGCGTGTGCATCCCGATCAGGTCGGCGCCCAGCAGGCCGTCGAGCAGCTCGTGGTCCCACGGCAGGGTGCGGAACACCTCCGAGGAGGGCCAGGGGATGTGCCAGAAGAAGCCGATGCGGGCGTCTGGCAGCGCGTCGCGAATCATCCGGGGCACCAGCGCGAGCTGGTAGTCGTGGACCCAGATCAGGTCGCCCTCCCGGTAGCTCTCCACGGCGGCCTGCGCGAAGCGGCGGTTGACCTCCACGTAGGTCCGCCACTGGGAGGCCTGATAGCGCGTTCGCTCGATGAAGTAGTGGCTCATGGGCCACAGGGCGCGGTTGGAAAAGCCGTGGTAGAAGTCGCGGACCTCAGCCTCGCTCAGCCGCACGCGCTTCAGTCGGTAACGGGGGCTGCCCTGAGGCAAGTCCACATCCGCCACGCCCGGCAGTTCCTCGCCCCAGGCGATCCAGGTGCCGCCCGCGTGCTGAAGGGCCGGGTCCAGGGCGGCCGTCAGGCCCCCGATAGACGGCACCCAGTGGAGGCCTCCATCCTGGCCCCGCCTCGGCGCATACGGCTCACGGTTGGAAACGACGATCAGGCCCACGGCTGTCCTTTCGGGGGGTTGGTCATGAAACGCGCAGGGCAGTCATGGAAAGGGGCGGACTCGATCAGCGCAGCAGCGAGGCGCCGCCGTCCACGTAGATCTCGACGCCAGACACGTGACGCCCCAGGTCCGAGGCGAGGAAGAGGCAGGTGTCGGCCACATCCACGGGGTCGCCCTCGCCCTCGTTGACGGCCGGGCTGCCCTGGGGCAACTCGACCTCGATGCCGATCTTGTCCGTGCCCCGCTGCTCGGTGCGTTCCTCGATGTTCGTGTGGATCAGGCCCGGGCACACAGCGTTGCAGCGAATCTGGTGCCGTCCCAGCTCCAGCGCGACCATCTTCATGAAGGCGACCTGCCCGGCCTTGGAGGTGCTGTAGGCACTCGCGCCCGGGGTGGAAAAGGTGCGGTTGCCGTTCACGCTGCTCGTGATGATGATGCTCCCGCCCCCCGCCCGCTTGAGGTGTGGCACGGCGAAATGGACGGTGAGGTACGTGCCCTTGAGGTTGATGTCCTGCGTGCGGTCCCATTCCTCGGGCTGGAGTTCGTCGATGGGCGCCCAGACGCCGTTGATCCCCGCGTTGGCGAAGACGATGTCCAGGCGGCCGAATTCACTCACGGTCGCCTCGATGGCCTGCCGCACCGACCCCGGGTCGCTCACGTCGCAGTTCAGGTAGATGGCCCGTCCCCCCGCCCGGGTGATCTCGCCCGCGACCCCCTCGCCTTCCTCCTGCTGCACGTCGGCCAGGGCGACCATCGCGCCCTCCTGGGCGAAACGGCGGGCCGTCCCCGCGCCGATGCCGCTCGCCGCTCCGGTGATGAACGCCACTTTGCCTTCTAACATCGCCATCTGGTTTCCTCCTGTCGAGCTTGTCTCTCAGACACGAATCCTGGGGTGACGCTCCCAGGATTCAGCCGTTCCCGCGGTGGTGAGCGCCTCAGCCGGGTTTCACCGGGGCGTGGTCCTTCGGGTCCGCCCAGGGGTCGAGAACGCATTTGACGCAGCCCTCGTGCTTGTGCTTGAAGATCTGGTAGGCGTGCGGCGCCTCGTCCAGGCTCAGGCGGTGGGTGATGATCTGGGTGGGGTCGATCTCGCCGCGCTGGATGTGGCCCGTCAGGGTGTCCAGGTAGCGGTGAACGTGGGTCTGGCCGGTCCGCATGGTGAGACCCTTGTTCATAAAGGCGCCCACCGGAATCTTGTCGGCCAGGCCGCCGTACACGCCAGGCACGCTGACGGTGCCCCCCTTGCGGCAGGCCATGATCGCGGCGCGCAGGGCGTGGGGGCGGTCGCTTTCGAGTACCCGGGTCGTCTGCTTCACCGCGTCGGCCAGGCCGCCCGGCCCGCCCGCGTGCGACTCCAGGCCCACGGCGTCCATTACGCTGTCGGGGCCGCGACCGCCCGTCATCTCCTTGAGGCGCTCGAAGACGGAATCGGTCTCGTAGTTCAGGGTCTCTGCCCCAAGCTGCCGCGCCATCTCCAGGCGTTCGGGGAAGCGGTCGATGGCGATGACCCGCCCGGCCCCCAGCAGGAAGGCGCTCATGATGGCGAAGAGCCCCACCGGCCCGCAGCCGAACACGGCCACCACGTCGCCGGGGTGAATGTTGCAGTTCTCAGCCGCCATGTACCCGGTCGGCAGAATGTCGGTGAGGAAGAGGACCTGCTCGTCGGTCAGCCCCTCGGGCACCTTGTAGAGGTTCTGATCCGCGTAGACGGTGCGCGCGAACTGCGCCTGCCCGCCCGCGTAGCCACCCGTGATGTGCGAGTAGCCGTAGATGCCCGCCCCCGCATAGCCCCACAGCGCCTCGGCGAGCTTGGGGTTGGGGTTGGAGTTGTCGCACAGCGAGGTCAGGCCCTTCTGACAGTACCAGCACTTGCCGCAGGCGATGGGAAAGGGCACGATCACCCGGTCGCCGACCTTGACATTGCGAACTTCGGAGCCGACCTCCACGACCTCACCCATGAACTCGTGGCCCAGGATGTCGCCGTGGACCATCGAGGGCACGTACCCGTCCACGAGGTGCAGGTCGGAACCGCAGATCGCGGTGGCCGTGACCCGCACGATGGCGTCGGTGGGCTGGAGGATTTCGGGGTCGGGCACCGTCTCGACCTGTACCCGGTTGATGCCCTGCCACACGACGGCCTTCACGAGGTCCTCCGGTTGTCGTACATCTTCGCCTCCGCCTTCATGATCCCCTTGCGGGCGCTGGACTGGCCTTCCGTCGTGGGCACCTCGCCCACCTCCAGCAGCCGCTTGAGCCGCCGCAGGTCCTCGCCGATCTGCACCGCGGGGTCCTCTCCGAGCAGGCGGGCGACGGACGCGCCCAGCGTGCCCCCGGGCGGGCGGTAGGTCAGCGAGACGTGGATCTCGGTGCCCCGGTCGCCCGGGGCGGGCCGGAACTCCACTCGGCCCTCGTTGGGCACGGTTGAGCCCTCCAGCGAGCGCCAGGCGATGAGCCGCCCGGGCTCGTCCTCGGTGATCTCCGCGTCCCACTCCACACTCGTGCCCACCGGGGCCTTGGCGACCCAGTGCGAACGCTTGCCATCCCCGTCCTGCACTTTCACCGATTCCAGATGATCCATGAAGCGCGGCAAGTTCTCGAAGTTGCGCCAGAAGGTGTACAGCTCGTCGGCGGACTTCCCGATGGTGACCCCACGCTGCACGGCGATGGTGTCGTCGGGCGTGCGCTGAACTTGCGTGAGGGCCGCGCCCACGCTGCGGCCCATCGCCGCCCCCGAGAGGAGCAGGGCGCCGCCCGTGCCAAGGATGAGGCCCGATTCATTCTTCTGCCGCAGGCTGAGCAGGATCATCCCCAGCCCGAGCCCGCCGAAGATCAGCCGTTCCACCGGGCTGGAGTTCTGCGGGCTGACCTGCGGTTCACCGCCCTGTGACTGAGCTGCCTGTGCCTGCGTCATCCGCGCTTCCCCCTTCCCAGAAGGCGCTCGGCCAGTGTGGGCGGCTCGGCGCGCTCCATCGTCAGTGCCCGGGCGACCAGCACGTCCACGACCGTGATCGCGGTGAGCATGGCGAGTGTGTTGCCCGTCCGCTTGCGGGCCGTGGGGTCCCCCGTCGTGGCCGCCCCCAGCGTCGCAATGTCCAGCACGTCCCCTGCCACCCGCGCCCAGACCCAGGTGGTCGCCGCCGCCGGTTGCGTGAGGAGCCCCACCCCCGCAACGAGTTCGCGCAGCCCGTAGGCCCTCACGAGCGAGGAACGTTCCTCCTGCACGCCCAGGAAGCGAATCAGACTGCCCGGCGCGACCACCTCCAGGGTGCCCAGCCCGACGCTGAACCAGCCCAGCCCCCGCGCCACCTGCTCTGCGTTCATCCGTACCTCCCCTGCTCAGGTGTGGTGTTTGCTGCCCACGTTCAGGTGCCCACTCTAGGATTCCCCCCACCGGGGGTGTCTTCGCGCTTCCTTCACCGTCCCCTGTGGCGGCTGCCACGCGCCCCTGCCGAATTCCGCCTCCCCCGGCCCGGCCTCGCGGCGCGGAAATGGTGTTTGACTCGGCTGACACGGCCTCTTATGCTGAACGAGCAACAAAAGTCAGGCGGGAACGTCAGGGCAGTGAGGTGCAGGAATGGTATGGACTGCGGCCGGGCCTAGAGGCAGGGACGACCCTGGACACGCGAAGACGCGGCTCTCGGGGCATTCGTTATGGGAAAGGCCGGGCGCCTCCTCCCGCTGGATGGGGCGCCCGGAAGAGGCCGCATGACGCTGGCCCCCGCCTTCTCCTTCCAGGGCGTCTCCAAATCCTTCGGGCCGGTCGAGGTGCTGCACGACGTGACCTTCTCCACCGCACCCGGCGAGATTCACGCCCTGCTGGGCGAGAACGGCGCGGGCAAGAGTACCCTGATGAAGATTCTGGGCGGTTACCACCCGCCGACCCGGGGCGAGGTGCGGCTGAACGGCGAGCCCATTCACTTTGCGGGCAGCCGGGACGCTGAGGCGCTCGGCATCGTCCTGATCCACCAGGAGTTCAACCTCGCCGAGGACCTGACGGTCGCGCAGAACATCTACCTGGGGCACGAGACGGGCGGCTTCCTGCTGGACGATGCGGCGATGGTCCGGGGGGCTCGGGAGGCGCTGGGGAGACTGGGCGTGAGGCTCGACCCCCGCACCCGCGTGCGTGACCTCACCGTGCCGCAAAAGCAGCTCGTGGAGATCGCCCGCGCGCTGTCCCGCCAGGCCCGCGTCCTCATCATGGACGAGCCGACTGCCGCCCTCACGCCGCACGAGACGGAGACGCTGTTCGGCCTGATGCGGAGGTTGCGGGGGGAAGGCGTCACCATCGTCTACATCAGCCACAAGCTCGACGAGGTGAAGGCGATCTCCGACCGGGTGACGGTGCTGCGCGACGGCCGGTATGTGACAACAGCCTCAACGAGCGACCTGAGTCAGGCGCAGATGGCGAACCTGATGGTGGGGCGGGAACTGGAGGCGATGTTCCCGCCTAAAGGGCAGGCCGGGGCGGAGGAACTGCTCTCCGTGGAGGGGTTGGACGTGCCGGGCTGGGCGCAGGGCGTGAGCTTCACCATCCACCGGGGCGAGGTGCTGGGCTTCGCGGGACTGGTCGGGGCGGGGCGCACCGAGAGCTTCGAGGGGCTGCTGGGCCTGCGCCCGCACCGGGTGGCGAGCGTGCGGGTGAAGGGCAAACCCGTCCGCATCCGAAACCCCGGCGACGCCACCCGCGCGGGGGTCGTCTATCTCAGCGAGGACCGCAAGGGCAAGGGCCTCCACGTGGACTTCCACCTGCGCCCCAACCTGACGCTGATGACGCTGGACCACTACGCCCGGCCCCTGCTCGACATCCGGGCCGAGCGGGAGGCGCTACGCCGCGCCGCCGGGGAGTACCACATCCGCGCGGGGCGGCTCGACGTGCCCGCCAGCTCGCTCTCGGGCGGCAACCAGCAAAAACTCGCCCTCGCCAAGATTCTGGAGGTCAGCCCCGACGTGATCATCCTCGACGAACCGACGCGCGGCGTGGACGTGGGCGCCAAGCGCGAAATCTACCTGCTGATCGGTCGCCTGGCCGCAGAGGGCAAGGGCGTGGTCGTCATCAGCTCCGAACTCCCCGAACTCCTGGGCGTGTGCCAGCGCCTCCTGGTCATGCGCGAGGGCCGGGTGGTGGGCGACCTGAACACCGAGGGGCTGAGCGAGCAGGAGGTCATCCAGTACGCCACCGGTCTGAAGGTGGACAGGGTGGGGAGGACCGCGCATGTCCATGCCTGATTCCCCCGTCTCCGAGGCGGCGACGACCCGCGTCACGCCCCGCTCGGTGCTGACCCGCCTCGGGGCGCTGGGTCCCCTGCTCGGCCTGCTCGCCCTCGCTATCGTGGCGACCCTCCTCAACCCCGACTTCCTGACCGTCTCCAACCTCTCCAACGTGTTGACCCGCGCCGCCTTCACGGGCATCATCGCGGTGGGGATGACCTTCGTGATCATCTCGGGCGGCATCGACCTGTCGGTGGGCTCGCTCGCGGCGCTGATCGCGGGCTCGATGATCCTCATCATGAACACGCTCAAGACCTCGCTGGGGGCGGGGGTGGGCACCATAGCGCTGGGGATGCTCGCCGCGCTCGCCATCGGGGCTTTGGCGGGCCTCTTTCACGGCACCACGATCACGCGGGGGCGCATCGAGCCCTTCATCGTGACGCTGGGGACGCTGGGCATCTACCGGGCGGTGCTGACGTACCTGGCGCAGGGCGGGGCGATCTCGCTCGACCTGGACATCGGGGACCGCTACAGCCCGGTGTATTACGGCAGGCTGCTCGGCATCCCCATCCCCATCCTGGTCTTCGCTGCGGTGGCGCTCCTCGGCGGGCTGATCCTCAACCGCACCCGCTACGGGCGCTACGTGCAGGCCATCGGCAGCAACGAGCAGGTGGCGCGGTACGCGGCGATCAACGTCACGGGGGTCAAGATCGCCACCTACGTGCTGCTGGGGGTGTGCGTGGGCCTCGCCACCATCCTTTACGTGCCGCAGCTCGGGAGCGCCACGCCCTCGACGGGGCTGCTGTGGGAACTCGACGCCATAGCCGCCGTCATCATCGGCGGCACGGCCCTGCGGGGCGGCTCGGGCCGCATCTGGGGCACAGTGGTCGGCGCGGTGCTGCTCGTGACCATCGGGAACGTCCTGAACCTCACCAATATCATCTCCGTGTATCTCAACGCCGCCGTCACCGGCCTCGTCATCATCCTGGTCGCGTTCTTCCAGCGTGGCCGCAGGTGAAGGCAAGGGAGGAGGCCCAGCCCATGTAGCCCCGTCTCTCCGGTCCCCATCCCGCCCTCTCACGCTCAGGAGGCTTTCATGCAGGCGATCAAACGCTTCACCCTTCTTTCCGCGTTGCTGGCCGGTACCGCCCTCTCCCAGGGCACGACCAAGCAGGTCATCGGCGTCTCGATTCCCTCCGCCGACCACGGCTGGACAGCAGGCATCGTGTATCACGCCAACCAGGCCAAGGCGGCGCTGGAGAAGAAGTACCCGAACGTCCAGATCATCGTGAAGACGGCCAAGGACAGCAGCGAGCAGGCCAACCAGATTCAGGACCTCGCGACGGTGAACAAGATTAATGCCCTCGTGATCCTGCCGCAGGAGAGCGCTCCCCTGACCCGCCCGGTGGCGAACGTGAAGGCCAAGGGCGTGTTCGTGACCGTGGTGGACCGCGGCCTGACCGACCCCAAGGCGCAGGACGCCTATGTGGCGGGCGACAACACCGCGTTCGGGCGGGTGGCCGGGAACTACTTTGTGCAGCGGCTGGGTACGGCGGGCGGCAACGTGGTCGTGCTGCGCGGTATTCCCACCGTGATCGACAACCAGCGGGTGGCCGCCTTCAACGCGGCGGTGGCGAAAAACCCGAAGATCAAGGTTCTCGACGCCAAGTACGGCAACTGGAACCGCGACGACGCCTTCAAGGTGATGCAGGACTACCTCACCCGCTTTCCCAAGATCGACGCCGTGTGGGCCAGCGACGACGACATGGCGGTCGGCGTGCTGCGCGCGATCCAGCAGGCTCGGCGCACCGACATCAAGTTCGTCGTGGGCGGCGCCGGAATGAAGGAGATGATCAAGAAGGTGATGGACGGCGACGCGATGATGCCCGTGAACGTCACCTACCCGCCCTCCATGATCGCGGACGCGATGCGGCTGACGGTGGAAAGCCGCGTGACGGGCAAGCCGATGAAGGCGACGACGATCATCCCCTCGGTGCTCGTGACCAAGGCGAACGCTCAGCAGTTCTATTTCCCCAACTCGCCGTTCTAAACCAGAAGTCGCTGGAGGCCCGGCCAGGTTCGGGCCTCTCCCCTTTGCCCGGAGGTCCCATGTCCAGACCCGTTACCCTCTTCACCGGCCAGTGGGCCGACCTGCCCCTCGCCGAACTCGCCCCCCTCGCCCAGCGGATGGGCTACGACGGCCTCGAACTCGCGTGCTGGGGCGACCATTTCGACGTTCAGGCAGCCCTGCGCGACGACAGCTACGTGGAGCAAAAGCTCGCCTTTCTGGAGGAGCACGGCCTGACCTGCCTCGCCATCAGCAACCACCTCGTCGGGCAGGCGGTGTGCGACCTCATCGACGAGCGGCACCGCGAGATCCTGCCTGCCCACGTGTGGGGCGACGGCGATCCGGAGGGCGTGCGGCAACGTGCGGCGCAGGAGATGATGGATACCGCCCGCGCCGCGCAGAGGCTGGGGGTGAGCGTGGTGAACGGCTTCACCGGCTCGCCCATCTGGCACTCGCTCTACGCCTTCCCGCCGACCAGTCAGGCGTACTGGGAACGGGGGTTTCAGGACTTCGCGGCCCGCTGGCAGCCCATCCTGGACGTGTTCGACCAGGTGGGCGTCAACTTCGGGCTGGAAGTCCACCCGACGGAGATCGCGTTCGACATCGCCTCGGCACAGCGGGCGCTGGAGGCCGTCAGGCACCCGCGCTTCGGCTTCAACTACGATCCCAGCCACCTCGCGTATCAGGGGGTGGACTACGTGAAGTTCATCCGCACCTTCGCCGACCGCATCTTCCACGTCCACATGAAGGACGTGTGGTGGGGGCACGGGAACGGGGACGTGGGCGTGTTCGGCGGGCACACGACCTTCGGCGACCCCCGGCGTTACTGGGACTTCCGCAGTGTGGGGCGCGGCGACGTGAATTTCGAGGAAATCATCGTGGCGCTGAACGATATCGGGTACTCGGGGCCGCTGAGCGTGGAGTGGGAGGATGCGCGGATGGACCGGGTGCATGGCGCGACGGAGAGCGCGGCGTTCCTGCGGCGGCTGGACTTCCCCACCTCGAACGTGGCCTTTGACGCCGCCTTCGCCAAAGCGGAGCAGGAAGCCTGATGCGGCCGCTTCGCATGGGCATGGTGGGGGGTGGGCAGGGCGCCTTTATCGGGGCCGTTCACCGCATGGCCGCCCGGCTCGACGGCGAGATCAACCTCGTGGCGGGAGCCCTGTCCAGCACACCGGAAAAGGCACGAGCCTCCGGGCAAGCCCTCGGTCTGGCAGACGCCCGGAATTACGGCAGCTGGGAGGAGATGCTGGACGGCGAGCTGAAGCTGCCACCGGGGGAACGTATCGACTTCGTCTCGGTCGTCACGCCCAACCACATGCACTACCCGGTGGCCAAAGCCTTTGCCGAGGCCGGAATCCACGTCATCTCCGACAAGCCGCTCGTCCACACCTCCGAGCAGGCGCGCGACCTGATGGAGACGGTGCGGCGCTCGGACATCGTCTTTGCCGTCACGTACAACTACACCGGCTACCCGATGGTGCGGGAGGCGCGGCATCTGGTGCGGAGTGGGCAACTCGGCGAGATCCGCAAGGTCATCGTCGAGTACAACCAGGGCTGGCTCGCCACCCGGCTGGAGGAGGGCGGCAACAAGCAGGCGGACTGGCGCACCGACCCGGCCCGCAGCGGCATTGCGGGAGCGGTGGGCGACATCGGCTCTCACGCGGAAAACCTGGCGGCGACCGTGACGGGCCTGGAACTCGACGCCATCTGCGCCGACCTGACCACCTTCGTGCCGGGCCGCGCCCTCGACGACGACGGGAATATGCTGCTGCGCTTCACCAACGGCGCCCGGGGTCTGCTCTGGTGTTCGCAGATCGAGGTCGGGGCGGAGAACGACCTGCGGCTGCGGGTCTTCGGCACGCGCGGCAGCCTGTCCTGGCGTCAGGAGGAGCCGAACGCGCTGGAAGTGCAGACACTGGACGGGCCCCTTCAGGTGCTCCGGCGGGGCAACGCCTACCTGAGTCCCGCCGCCCAGGCCGCCACGCGGCTCCCCAGCGGGCACCCTGAAGCCTTTATCGAGGCCTTCGCCAACATCTATCGAGGGGCCGCCGAGGCCATTCGCGCCCGGCTGGAAGACCGCGAGCCCGATCCCCTCGTCGCCGACTTCCCAACCCTTGAGGACGGGGCACGTGGCGTGCATTTCATCGAGAAGGCTGTGGAGAGTGCGCGCAGCGAGCAGAAATGGACGGCAGCGCGGTGGCGGGCATCGGTGCCGGAGACGAACCGGGGAGAGGTGGAGCAGGCTCCACCTCCTTGAGCCACCGACGGCCCCTCAAGGAGAAGAATGTTGGCTGGGCGGACATGAACAGCCCCTCCCCCTTGAGGGGGGGGCGGCAAACATCTTGTGCCGGACAGTGTTTTCCCTATTGCACATCAAGCGTTGCAAGGGGGGAGAAGAGCTGTACCCATCGGCCTTCTCCTTGGCGTACCCAGCAGAAGAGATGCGCTTCCGCTTATTCCTCCGTTTCTCCTCCCCCACCCCATAGGCCCGCGCAGAGCAACCCGAAATACGTCGGAACCTCGTAGGACAGGAACTCGGTTCGGCGGGCTTCTGGGGCAACGGCGCCCGCCAGCACGAGCGCCTGCCACAGCCCGTCCGGCTTGGCGTCCTCCACAAAATGGGGGTCGAGGGAAGCAAGGGCCTCCAGGTCACCGCGCCCAATCAGGTCCATGACCTGGGCGTCGAGCCGGGCGGCGGCCTCGTGATACCCGTACGGCCCGAACTCGGCGTGGGTGTGGGACCAGTCGCAACTGGCGATAAGACCGACCCTTTTGCCCGGAGCGGCGGTGGCACGCCTGAGGGCGGCCCCGAAGCGCAGGTGCGGCCCGAAATCCGTTCCACGTGGCGGGTTGACGACCACGACTGGCACCTCCGGCATGAAGTGCAGCGGGATGATCGCTCCCCAGTCGAGCGGCAGGCACGAGAGCGGACCCTCGGCCGTGGCGAAGTTCAGGAGGGCGACGGGCAGACCGTCCTCGACTGCAGCTTGGGCGATGGCTCGGGCCAGGGAACGGTCCACCGGGCGCTCCATCGTCACGGTGGCGCCGTGGCTCTCGACCGTTCCCCGCACCCGCTCGGAGTCGGTCACCGTGAACTGACCCTCGGCCCGCGTCCCATGTGGGGTCAGGACCACGAGCACGTCGGGCGCGGCCTCGCGCATCCACTGCCCGAGCTGTTCCAGGCTGGCACGGGTGCGGGCCATCAGCGGCAGGTTGCCACCGCAGAGTTCCTTCAAGATTTCCGACCCGTGCGGGGCGATGCAGGCGAAGACGATGGGGGACATGACGACGCTCAGCATCGCACGGCCCCGGCGTACCGCCGGGCTGGACAAGGGACCTGACATTTCGCTTCGGTGAATGTTCCGGGGGCAGGGGGCGCCTATGCTGGGCCGCGACGATTCACCCGAGAGGAGCGGCCATGCCAGGAACATCCCGCGTCACCGTCTGGAACGAGTACCGCCACGAGAAGCGCAACCCCAAGGTGCAGGCCATCTACCCCGATGGAATGCACGCGGTTATCGCCGCCGCCCTGCAGGGGGCGGGTTTCCCCGTCCGCACCGCCACCCTCGACGAGCCCGAGCACGGCTTGACGGAGGAGGTGCTGGCGGAGACGGACGTGCTGATCTGGTGGGGCCACCTGGCGCACGGGGAGGTCTCGGACGAGGTGGTCGAGCGCGTGCACCGCCGGGTGCTGGACGGCATGGGCCTGATCGCGCTTCACTCCGCGCACTTCTCCAAGATCTTCAAACGCCTCATGGGCACGGGCTGCGACCTGAAGTGGCGCGAGGGCGACGACCACGAGCGGCTGTGGGTCGTGGCTCCCGGGCACCCCATCGCCGAGGGGCTGGGCGAGACCATCGAGCTCCTCGGCGAGGAGATGTACGGCGAGTTCTTCGACGTGCCGCCCCCCGAGACGCTGGTCTTCCTGAGCTGGTTCAGCGGCGGCGAGGTCTTCCGCTCGGGCTGCTGCTACACGCGCGGCTCCGGGAAGATCTTCTACTTCCGCCCCGGGCACGAGACCTACCCCACCTACCACCACCCGGACATCCAGCGCGTGATCGCCAACGCGGTGCGCTGGGCCGCCTCGACCCCCGGGGCCCCGCGCGCCTTCGGCAACCGCCCACCCCTCGAACCCACCGGGGAACTCGTATGACCATGAAGGTCGGCGTGATCGGCGGGGGCGGCGTCTCGCGCTTTCACTTCGCGGGGTACGCGGCGGCGGGCGCGCAGGTCGTCGCCGTGGCCGAGGCCAACCCGCAGACGCTGGAGCAGGTGCAGGCTGAGTGGCGGGTGCCGCGCGGCTACGCGAGTTTCGAGGACCTGTGCGCCGACCCCGAGGTCGAGGCGGTGTCCGTCTGCCTCCCGAACTCCCTGCACCACCCGGCGACCATCGCGGCGGCGCGGGCGGGGAAGCACGTCCTGTGCGAGAAGCCGATCTCCATGTCGCTGGAGCAGGCGCAGGAGATGATCGACACCTGTAGAGAGGCGGGCGTCATCCTCCAGATCGGTCACCACCTGCGCTCGAACGCGGCGGCGGAGAAGGCGCGGCAGCTCATCATCTCGGGCGAACTCGGCCGGGTGACCTTCGTGCGGCTGCGGCAGGCCCACGACTGGGGCGGCGGCCCGGTGCGCGAGTCGTTCCGCACCCTGGCGAGTTCGGGGGGCGGCACCCTGCTCGACAACGGGAGCCACATGATGGACCTCGCCCGCTACTTCGGCGGCCCGGTCCGCGAGGTCTTCGCCCGCACCGCCACCCTGGGCTTTGAAGTCGAGGTCGAGGACACGAGCGTCGTGTCGCTGGAGTTCGAGTCGGGGGCGCTGGGCAGCGTGGAGAACGCCTGGACCGCGACCGGGTGGGAAGAGGCCTTCTGGGTGTACGGCACGCGGGGGGCACTGGAGTACACCAACCGGCTGCAAACCCCCACCCTGCGCCACGTCTTCCGCTCGTCGCCGGGGACCGACTGGAACGAGCAGGACGTCGCCGTATACCAGTTCGCGGGTCTGGAGCCGCATTCCCGCAACGTGGTGGAGTTTCTCCAGGCCATCCGCGGCGAGCGGCCCGTCATCTGCACGGGCGAGGACGGCATGGAGGCCGTGCGGCTCATCCTCGCCAGCTACCAGAGCGCCCGGGAACGGCGCCCAATCCTGATGGCGGAGGTGAGCTGAGCAGAGACTTGGAACAGCCGTTGGATTGAAGCTGGGGGTGGAGAGAGTTCCGCCCCCTTTTCACATGCCTTCCGGTAGCGGCCGCCGAGGCTCCCTCACCACAGGGCGCTCTTGCGCGGGCATCCTGTACGTACCCATCCCACCCCATGGCGGCCCCCGCGAGGCCGTTTTCCCCCTGCTGCTGGAGGTTCCATGCGCCGCCTCGCCCTGCCGCTTCTGCTGACCCTGTTCGCCGCCCTGCCCGCGGCCCGTGCGGGGGTCGTTCAACTCCAGGCACCCGACGGCCTCACCCTGTACGCGGAGCACGTCTCCCCGGCCCGCCCCGTGGGCGCAGTGCTGCTCCTGCACGACGCGGGGCGGAATCTGCACGAGTTCGGGGGAGTGACCGGGCGGCTGGCGCGGGAAGGCTACGCCTCGCTGGCCCTCGACGCGCGCTTTGGCGGCGAGTACGACGGGTATCCCAACCGGACGGCCGCGGGGCTGGGCTCCCGCATCCTCACTGAGGCCGATACGCTCAGGGACCTGGATGCGGCCCTCGCCTGGCTGCGGCAGGCGCACCTGGGCGTGCCCCTCTTCGCGCTGGGCAGCGGCGCGGGCGGGGTGCTGCTCTTCCCGTTCGCCCTGCGGCACCCGGACCTCGCCGGAATCCTGGCGTTCAGCCTCTACCGGGGCGACCTCTTCGAGACGGACGCCCTGGCCGCCGCGCGGCAACTCCGGGTGCCCGTGTTCGTCACGAGCAGCGACGACCCCTTCGAGATCGGGGCGGCCCGGGAACTCGCCCGCGCCGCGCGGGGGGTGCAGTACGTCCCACCGGGCTTCGGCCTGCGCGGGGCGGTGACCCTCGACCCGGCCAAGACGACCGAGGCCGCCGTCAGCGAGGGGTACTGGAGGGCGGTGCTGCGCTTCCTGCGGCAGCCGGGGGCCAGGTAAGACCTCTCCCCTACGCCTCCTGCGGCAGCTTCTCCAGCAGGCCGACCAGACGCGGGTCGAGGGCCTTGCCCGCCTGGGCCCTCAAGCGGCCCACGTCGCCCGCCCGCACGTAGGCGTCGGCGGCGGTCAGGATGCGGGCGTACAGGGGGATGTCCTCGGCGGCGAGGCCCTCAGGCTCGCCCTGGCCGTCCCAGCGCTCGTGGTGGTGGCGGATGGCCTTTTGCGCCTCGGCCAGATGGGGCACGCCGTGCAGGAAGTTGGCCCCGACCTGGGCGTGCCCGGCCTCGCCGTGCAGCTTGCCCAGGTCGTGCAGGGTGGCGGCGTACCACAGCTCCTCCAGTTCGCGCTCGACCAGGCCCACCGCCCGCCCCAGCCGCATGGCCGTGTCGGCGACCGCCTGCGCGTGACCCAGGCCGTCGAACTCCTGGCTCTCGACCGCCTCCACCAGGGCGCCGGTGATCTGCCGCGCCGTCTGCCGCCACTCGTCGCGCGAGTGCAGCACGGTCAGCAGCGGCGCGACCGCTGCACCCCACGCCGCCGCAGCCTCCTGCTGCCCCGGTGTGATCTCCCCCGAGGAGGTGCGGTCGAGCACGAGTGCCCCCAGACCCCGGCCCCGGTCGCTCAGCGGCACGATGAGCGTCAGGGGCACCTCGCGCAGACCCGCGGCGTCCAGCTGGGCCTGGACCTCGGGGGGGTTGAGCTCGTACAGTTCGCGTCCCCCTCCCGTGAGCAGACGGACGCGCGGCCGGGCCCAGGGCCCCTGAAGCGGGGTGCCGATCAGTGACTTGGGGTAGCCGAACACGGCGGTGATCCGGTCCTGCCCCCGCCGCCACACCGCGTACCCCTGGGCCTGCCCCCCCAGCAGCGTGACGGCGTGGGCCAGGGCCCCCTCCAGCACCCCCTCCAGGCTGGGGCGGGCGAGCAGATCGGCCAGCACCCGCGTGGGGTCGGGCGGCTCGCCCGGGGGAACGACACCGGAATGACGGGGATCGGGCCCGGGCGGGGGCACGGACGGCGGACGGGGGCGTCGGAACACGTTCTGCCCAGTATAGCCACGCTACCCTACCCGGGTGACACCTGCGCCGACCTCCCCCACCGCGAGCCGCCCCCCCCACGCCGGGGTGACTGGCCCCGTGCAGCGGGCCTACGCGGCCTACGGGCGGCGGGCGCAGGCCTGGACCACACGCTACCAGGAGCGGGGCGGGCGGGTGTACTGCGGCGCCGGGTGCTTCGCCTGCTGCAACATGCCCATCCGCGTCAGTCTGGCTGAGGCACTGGTGACCGCTCAGGCCCTGACGGACGGGGAGGCCGCGCGTGTCGAGGCTCACGCCCGGAAGGTGCTCCACAACGCCCGCACCGCCCCGAACGACGACGTGTATGTCGAGCGGCACCGGGTGGAGGTCGGCTTCTGCCCCCTGCTGGACCGGGAGAGTGGCGGCTGCACCCGCTACGACGCGCGCCCCACCCGCTGCCGCGACACCTTCAGCGCCCTGCCCGCCCGCTACTGCGAGGCCGGGGCCTGGGAGCGGATGACCCGCCGCGAGCGCGAGAGTTACCGGCGCGAGGTCGCCCGCACCCCCGGCACGGACGGCGAATTGCACTTCATCGCGCCGCTGGAGCACCTCTCCGAGCCGGTGTGGGGGGCAGCGGCCAAGGCGATGCGCGCCGAGTGGGGATTCGAAGCCTGGGGCGACTTCTGGGTGCTGACCACCCTGGCCCGCGACGGGGCGTTCATGGCGTGCGTGACTCGTGGAGACGCCCGTGGGGCGTGGCAGGCTGCAAAAGCGCGGGGGCTGGCCCACCGGACGGTGCTGGAAATCGGCTGAGCGGAGGAGAACCCGTCGGCCCACCGCGCGGTCTGAACGGTCCGGAGCACCAGGTCGAGGTGCAACTCCAGCGGAATGCTCTTCCCCTCCGGGTCAGCGAAGGTAGAGATGAAGGAGTAGCAGGCGGTGGCGAGCGCCCGCGCCCCCGTCGCCGCGACAACCTGGGCCGACACGACATCCCGCACGTTGCCGAGCGTGAGGATTTCCGGGCGGTGTGCAGCAGAAGAAAGCTGCGTTTGAAACATTCTCTCGCCTCGAAGTGGTGGGGTTTGGGTGACACCCGACCCTCAGTCGTAGGACGCAAAAGAAAAATCCCGCGCTGGGCGGGATTTTTTCTGGTGGGTCGCCCGGGACTTGAACCCGGAACCCGCTGATTAAAAGAGGGCGTTAGGGGTATTCGGCCCCGTTTCCCCCTTCCCGGGGGAATCCGCCTAAATGCCGTGTAGAGCGGGAGAAAGCAGCGAAGGGGAGGCCGGGCGTTTCCGGTCCGGGGAGTGCATTTCCTGCCCTGAATGGGCCACGTTTGGGCCACAGTGTCCGGCTACTTCCGGGTGCGTAGCGCGTGGGGTAAGCTGTACGGGATGACGCCCACAGCCACGCTGAACGCTGCCCGATTGGGGCAGTGGCTCACGGTGGTAAATCGGCAAGGGTGGAAGACCCACACGCTGCACCTGTTCAGCGGTGAGGTGGAAGAGACGGTGTGTGCTCCCCTGATCGTGTGGGCCGCGAAGCCCGGCGAAGGAGAAGCACTGCCGAGGGTGCGGGCGCCTGAGCCTTCGCCACTGGTAGCCCAATTAGCGGTGATGAATAAGCGGGCGCACTTCCTGGCCTTCGTGCGGGCAGCGCATGGGAAGGTGCGGCACAGCGTCCGTTGGAAGACGGGCGCCAGGGTGCGGCGGCTTTGGAAGCTTCAAGCCCTGGACCGGGCGCGATGTGTCCTCAGCCGTCTACGGCGTCAAGAACGGGCATGCAGGGGACAAAATCTTACACGTCGGGCGCTTCGCACCCCAAGTAAGCACTGGAATGGTGAGCATGTGTACGCAATTGAGTGCCTAGAGGAGCGTTTTGAGCACCTTACCTCCACCTGGGCAAGTCAAGAAAACTCCAATGACGTAGATAGATCACTACTGGAATTTCTAGACGCTGAATTAAGTGCTGTGTACATGGGGTACACCGGCCCCCAGATGTGGGCATCGGGACCGGAAAGAGACCGGTACTTGCCCTACCTCCTGGCCTACGCCCGCGCTATAGGGGACAAGTGGGGGCTTGTCGAAGTGGTAGCGGCGATGCGTTACCGCCCATACAGCTTGGCTGGGCTGCTCAAGCACCTTGAACGGGCCGCCTACCGCGCCCACCTTACCCGCCGCGTTCGGCCTGTCTCTCGTCGCACCCGCGCCCCCCGGCCCCTGTACGTGCGGCCACGGCCTCCCACGGCCCCACTTGCCCCCCCTGTGGCCTGAGCGCCGGGCCGCTTCGATTCTGGCGAAGCGGTGAGCGGTAGGCCCGGCCCTGCCTGACGTGCGGCCCCTTCCCCCCGTGGGAAGGCGCGGCCCCTCAGACATGCAGCCCTAACCCGGCGAAGAAGGAAGCCGGGGCCAGGGGCAGGGGAACCCATGACACTAAACGCTCACCCTCAGGTAACGGCCCGCCCGGACGCGGCGCCCACCCCGCCCGAAGTCGAAGACCGGATGCTGACGCCCCAGGCCCTCTGGAAGCGGTACGGCCTGCCGCGTGACCTGATCTACACGGCCATACACGCTGGGGAACTGCCCGCCTACAACGCGGCCCGGCAGGGCAAGCCCCGCTTTCTGATCGCCGTCTCTGACTTCCTGACGTGGCGCGAGACGCTGCGCGTAGGGGCCAAGAAGTGACGCCCGGCGGGCAGGCCGGGCGCAGAGCGGGGAAGCTTCACTCACAGCATAAGGGGAAGACGCGCCGCCCGTCTCCCCTCGCCGGGGGTGGGCTGTGAGCGCCCTGCCTGACGCCCTGCGGCACCCGGCCAACCGGCCCCAGCCCCTCGTCGAGTGGTTGGCCGCCCAGGTGAATCCGTCCGCTGACTTGCGCGGCCTGGAAGATGGCGGCGGCGTGCTATGCGACTTCCGCCCCGGCCTGGAGGAGCGTGACCCTTCCCTCTCGGTGAGCGTGGGTACACAGGGCACGGTCTTCAAACGCTTCGGAGGGGACGGCTTCGAGGGGGGCGCGTTGGACTTCGTGGCCCTGGCCCTGAACGTCTCGAAGGGCGAGGCGGCCCGGCTGCTCATCGAGCGGGCCGGACTTGTGGACACGCCCGGCGAAGGGAAGAAGGGCTGGGGCAACCTTGGCGGTGCTGCCCCCAGCCCGGCGAAGAAGGAAGGCGGGAAGGCGCGGCGGGTAGACCCGGCCCGCGTGCGCGAGAAGTTGGCCGCACAGGGGCCGCTCACGCCAGACGCCCTGGCCCACGCCCTGCGCGGGTGGGTCCGCATCGAGGCAGGCGAAGACAGCCCGGAACACGCAGAACTCGCCCGGCGCGGCCTCTCCCCCGCCCTGGCCTCCGGCGTGCTGCGGGCGTGGCGCTTCGCCGGGAAGTACGGCGGCACGGAAGGGGGGCCGCAAAAGATCGTCCGGCTTCCGGGGTACGTGCTGCCCGGCGCCGTGGCCTTCGAGGTGCGCGGCCCGGACGGGCAGCCCTGGGCGGTGAAGGTCCGCAACCCCGGCACTAAGGTGGAGCTCGAAGCGGCAGGGGCCACACGCTACGCCTACCTCACGAAAGGCGGGCACTCCCCCGCATGGTGCGCCCCCAGCTACCTTGAAGACCCCACGCGCGTCGCGCTGATCGTCGAGGGGGAGCTGAACGCGGCGGCAGTGTGCGTGATGCTCGAAGCGACAGGCCAGGGGGACGCCTACCGAGTGCAGGGGGTGGCGAGCGCGAGCGCCTGGCCCCACCTGCACGGCCTAGAAGCGGGCCGGGCGGCCTACATCTATGCGGACCCGGACCCTGAAGGGGACGCGGCTCGCGAAGCCTGGGCGAAGGTCTGCGCGAATGCGGGGGCACAGGTCCGGCAGGTGGGGGCGGCCTTCTCCTACCTGGACCCGGCAACGGAACACCCCTCATGGATTCAGGGCGGGGACGCCTGTGATGCCCTGGCCGCGGTGGGCCGCTTCGCCACGCCGGAAGGCCACGCGGCAACGATGGGGCGGCGCTTCCTCGAAGTGCTGGCAGCGGCGCAGCCCTGGCAGCCCCCAGCCCCCCCACAAGAAGGCGGCGAAGAGGCAGGCCGGGGGGACGCCGGGGACGTGTGGGAATCCAAGCGCCGCGGCTACGGCGTGCGCGGCGGGAAGCTATGCGCCCTGACCGTGAAGAAAGACGAAGACACGGGCGAAGACTGGGAACAGGCGGAAACGTTGGCCGACTTCACGGCCTTCATCACGGCGGAAGTGATCGAGGAGGACGGCAGCGGGGAAGCTCGGCGCGTCTTCCAGATCGAGGGCACGCGCCCGGACGGTGCCCCTCTCTTCCCCCCGGTGGTGACGGTCCCCACGGCTGAGTTCTCCGGCATGGCCTGGCTCGTAGCGAAGTGGGGCGGGGAAGCCCGCGTGCCTGCCGGACAGGGCAAGAAAGACAAGGCGCGGGACGCCATACAGGTCTTGAGCAACGCCCGGGGCTACCCGCGCCGGACGGTCTACCAGCACACCGGCTGGATTGGGCACGCCGAACACGGCCCTCTGTACCTCACGGCGGGCGCAGTGATCGGCGCGGCGGGCGGTGTGGACGGCGTGGCGGTGGACTTGGGCGGCAGGCTGTCCGCCTACGCCCTGCCGGACCCGGTGACGAAGGAAGACGGCACGCCCCGGCCCCGGGAAGACGTGCGGGATGCGGTGCGGGCGTCCCTGGACCTGCTGAACCTGGCCCCGGACGCGGTGGGCGTCCCCATGCTGGGCGCGGCCTACCGGGCGGCCCTCGGCCCGGCAGACTTCGTGGAATGGACCGTGGGCCCCACGGGGCACCATAAGACCGCCTTCATGGGGCCGGTCATGAGCCACTACGGGGCGCGGTGGGGCCGGAAGTTCCTGCCGGACGGCTGGAACAGTTCGGCAAACGCGCTCGAAAGCAACGCCTTCCGGGTGAAGGATGCCCTCTTCGTGATTGACGACTTCAAGCCTTCGGGCAGCGCGGGCGACCGGGCACGGCTCGAAGGCGCGGCCTCACGCATCATTCAGGGCGCGGCGGACGGCGCGGGGCGCGGCACGCTGACGGCGGACCGGCGCACGCGGGCGGCGCTGTACTCGCGCGGTCTGATCGCCACCTCTGCGGAGGAGTTGCCGCGCGGCCACAGCAACCGGGCGCGGCTCGTGATGGTGGAAGTCAGGCGTCCCCTGATTGACTCCCCTTTGAAGTCGCGGGCCTTCTTCGAGGCGGAAGAGAAGGCGGGTGAGGGCGTCTACGCGCTGGCCCTGGCCGCCTTCGTGCGGGGCCTGGCCTCTTCCTTCGAGGCGGTGCGGGTGGGAGGCCCGGCTCACGTGCGGCGCGTGCGGGAGCTGTCCCCCCACTTTCAGGGTCAGCACGGGCGCACCGGGGATGCGGCGGCAGAGCTGGCCTACGGCTGGGAAGTCTTTCTGTCCTTTGCCGTGCGGATGGGCGCAGTAGACGAAGGGGAAGCCCTGGCCCTGTGGGACCGAGTGACGGCGGCCCTCTCGGAGACGGCGAAGGGGCAGGGGGAACACCTGACGGACGCGGACCCCGTGGCCCGCGCCCTCGCCCTGCTGTCCGGGCTGCTGGCCCAGGGGCGCGTGTACCTCGAAGACCTGCGCGGCGGCGGTCAGCCGGACCCGGAAGCGGCTCCCCTGTGCGGCTGGCAGCGGCAGCGGCGCACCTTCACGCAAGGCGGCGAAGAGGAAGAGGTCTTCTCGACGAAGCCCGGCGCGTTCATGGTCGGCTACCACGTCCACGAGAGCGGCCAGGACTGGGGCCTCTTCCTGCCGGACGGCCTCTATGAAGCATTGCAGCGGGCCGCCCAGGGGCAGGCGGGCGCCGCATTGCCGGACGCGGGGAAGCTGTGGGGCAACCTACGGGACCGCCTTCAGGGCACAGGCCTGATGAAGTGCGAGGCGGAAGCCGGGGGCCGCGTGCGCTACACGGCGAAGAGGAAGGCCCCGGACGGCGTGCGCCGCCACTTCCTGACGCTGCGTCTTCCCTTGGAGGGTCCCTCTGAATCTCTGGGGACTTTGGGGCCACTGGGGACTCATGGCGAAGAAAGCACGTCTGACACGGGTTTCCTCTGCGTCCCCAACTTAAATTATTTCTCTAATGAATTGGGGACTCTGGGGACTCTAGGAAAGAGTGACCCGTCTTCCTTCGCCGCTTCCCTTCCCCATGCGGAAGCCCTGCCGGACCTCGAAGACCTGGAACCCTGGGAGGTGGAGCTGTGACGGGCGAAGACGTGCGGGGGCTGCTGTCCGCCCTCGCGGGCGCGGGCGTGACGGTCCGCCTTTCCCCCGCGGGGGATGCCCTGGTCCTCACCGGCAGGGGCGGCCCCCCGGCTGACCTGCTAGAAGCCGTGCGGGCCGCGAAGCCTGCCCTGCTCGAAGCCTTGCGCCTGGCAAAGGTTGAGGCGCCGGACGTGGCCCCGCGGGAAGACCTGCCGCCCACGAAGGCAGGCCCGCCCCTGCCAGGCTGGGAGACGCTGGCCAGCCAGCCTGGCCGCTGCGGGAGCTGCGCCCGCTTCGAGCTGGCCCCGGACTGGGGGGCGCTGATGGGTACATGCCGCATGCCCACCGGGGCCTGGCCGGACAGCCTGCCCCCCCTCGCCATCCACGCCGGGCACAGGTGCGCGGCCTACCGGGAAGAGGGTCAGGACGTGGGCCGGGGCTACCGGGCGCGGGACGGCGGCAAGCAGTACGGGCCGCGCGTGCCTGTCCCCCTTGAAGACCGGCAGGGGGCGCGGCTGTGACGGGCGTGTTTGATGGCCTACGCCCGCACCCTGCCCCCCGGCCCGGAGCGGCGAGCGGTGCGGACGCTGTGCCTACAGGGCAGACCTGACCGGCAGGGCGTGGCCCTCGTGACGGCGGCGAGCATGGGCTACCTGTCGCGCGGCCAGATCACCCCCCAGGGCGAGGCGGTGGCCTGCGCTTTCCTTCGCCGGGAAGGGCTGGGCCTGTGAGCGGCGAAGCCATGACGCCCGCACAGGCCCGCGTGCTGCTCGAAGCCCTGCGTGGGTGGTACGTGGCCCAAGGCCAGGACGAGGGCACGGCCTTCGTTGGGCGCACCCTGGCCCGCCTGCCGGACCTCACGCCCTCACAACGGCGCGGGGCGCGGGACAGCCTGGAAGGAGCTGGGCTGCTGATGCGCGGCGGCTTCCTGCCTACCTGGGGCCGGTTGCTGGCCCTGCGCGTGGGGGCAGCCGTCCACAGCGGCCACGCCCTGCCGTGGGTGAGGACGTGACCGGCGAAGGCAGAACCGCGCCCCTCATGGCCCGGATGCGTGGTGACAGGTGGACGCCCCACGGCGTCCGGGCCGCCCTCGGAGCCTCACCCTGGGCAGCCCTCCCCCCCCTCTCTATACGCGGCCCCCACGGCGGGGCAGGTGGTGACGCATGAACCCCGACCCCAAAGAAGCCCGGCAGGCGAAGCGCCGGAAACGGCGCATGAAGTCCGGCACCCTCGAAGACGCCCGTGCCCTGCTGTGGCGGGCGCTGACGCGGGCCGGTGATCTGCTCGAAGAGGAAGACGCGGCCCTGAGCCTGAAAGCCATTCACGCCATTTCCCAGGGCGCTGCGGCCTACGCCCGCATTGTGGAAGTGGGCGAACTGGAAGCCCGGATAGCGGCCCTCGAAGGGCAGCACGGCGAAGAGGAAGGCAGCGGCCCCCGGCTGGGTAGGGGGGCGGCGTGACGTTGCGCGGCAGGCTGGCGAAGCTCGAAGCGCGGCGGCCCCCCGAGCTGGTGCGGGTCACGATCACCCGGCAGGTTGTGGGCGGCGGGGCCAGGGAAGACGGCGAAGGGTTGGATGTGGTGCGTGTCGAGCGGCGCGAGTTCACCCTGTACCCGGACGGCGTGCCGGGCCGGTGGGCGAAGTGACCGGGCGGCGCTCCCGGCTGGCCCGCCTGGAAGCCCAGCGAAGGGAAGAGGGTGGGGACATGGTGGGCATCTTCGAGGCGGACCTACAGGCGGGCGTATGGCGCGAAGTCGAGGGCGGCGCGGGCCGCACGTTGCCTCTTTCACTGGAAGACTTCGCGGAAGGCGGCAGGCTGGAAGCGGCAGGCGGGGCGCTGCTGATGCTGGCTCCGGCGGGCGGCTCGAAGATCATCGCGGGGATCAGCGGGGCGGACCTGTGAGGGCACGCGGGAAGCTGGCCCGGCTGCAAGCTCTGGAAGCCCGCGAAGAGGCCCGGCGCGAAGACATGCGGGCGGCCAACTGGGCGCAGATCGAGCGGGTGGAAGGGCTGCTGTCCCCCGAAGACCGGTCGGCGTGGCGGGACGCGCTCGCCACGCTGGAGCATGACGCCGACCCGGACAGCATGGCCCGCATGGTCCGGGCCTGTGGGTGGCTGCCCGAAGACCTGCCCGTAACTCACCCGGCGAAGGAAGACGCGGAAGCGTGGGCGGACATGGCCCTAGACGTGCCCGAAGGGGCGCCGCCGCTGGCCCCACCTGTGGGCCGGGTGGGGGACTTCGTGGGCTACTTCGAGGCGTGCGCGGCGTGGTGTGACCGTGAAGCGCGTCGCGTCCCTCTCTCGCCGGATGTTCACCGGCTGGCCCGATGGGGCCGCTCGCTCTGGCACTTCGAGGCGGCGCTGTGCCGGGTGCTGGGGGGCGAGGCATGACGGGCCGCACCCTGCGCCTTCGCCGCCTGGAAGACCTGGCACGGCAGGCCGCGGCGGGCCGCGAAGACCTGAACGCGGGCCGGGTGCGCGCGGCCCTGGGCCTGCTGTCTGATGCGGACCTAGAAGCCTTGGAAGGGGCCGTGATTGCGGCGGGCGGGGTGGGGCTGCCCGTGCGCCCTTGGGCGGACCTGCCCCCCGGCCTGCCGGAAGATCACGCGCGGGCCTGGGGCTGGGCGGCGCACATGGACCGGCTGACGGGCGCTCACCCGTGGCCCATGCCGCCTGCCGCTGCCCCTGCCGTCTTCGAGGCCCAGGCCGCGAAGGTGGAAGGGCTGGGCCAGGAAGACGCCTGGGCGCGGGTGGCGTGGGTGTTATACGCCGCCCTGGCCCGGGTGATCCTCGAAGAACAGGGGGACTTATGACGGCGAAGAATCAGGCGCCCGCTGCGCTGGAGGGCTGCTACAGGGCTTGCAATTCGTGCATTCTGCCGGGCCGTGCGCCCGCGTGGCCCCCCTCCATTTCCTCCATTTTTGGCGGTGAAAAGAGGGCGGTGAAAAGAGAAGGTCCACAGGTACAGGGAAGACCGGGGGACAGGGGCAAAGGTGAGTGGCGGGGGTGTCCATCTTGGACACGCCCCACGCTTCCGAGGAAGGGAAGACGTGGGGCGTAGGGTAGACTCAGGGCTTCAAAGGATGTGGGCGCGTTAGGAAGGTGGTGCGGGCGTCTAGGCGTAGCCTGTGGGAATCTTCCTTAGAATGCTGTTGACACTATGGCCCATTATTATTATCCCAATGTTGAATGCGGCAGCGCCAGTCGAAGGAGACGTTTGGAGCAGGCGAACCATTAAAATTCCAAGACATTACTTCAATCTGCACAGTACTATTGTTTGTAACCCTTCTCATCATCGTTAAGAAGACGGGTAATCTTGAACGAGGGGTAGCGACAAAATTTAGGGGGAGAGAATAATAAGGATTTGAAGTACAAAAGAAATCCTCAAGTAGAAATTGAATTGTTCCATTAGCATCTGTATGTGACAGACCACTCACATCAAGAAGAGGATTCGAGCTCTGCCTGCACATTTTTGTAGAATTACCCGTTGTTCCTGTTTCTCGTGACGTAACCCATCCATCGTTTGTGGAATTCAAAGCGATGTATTCACGTAGAACGATTTGTTGGTCATCTTTATCTGCTGACAGGTCCCGTCCGAGAATCGCCTCAAAATGTTTCTCCAAGCCATCGGATTCAGACATTTTGATCTCCTTGCATAGCGAGAACCCAGCTAGAGCCGTCAAAGGATTGCTGAAGCCGAGTAATTGAAATGGGCGGCGGCAACGCGGTAGTAGACGGCATTATCCGCTAAACCTTCAATGGTGCTTTACGCGCCAGTCCCGTTATGCAAAACGGGAGGGTTGGGCGGACCATTAGTCAGGGGGATTACGGCAGAAAGGCCACAGTACGAGGAAGAGCCCCTGTTTGGGCGGGTACCACATGGGTGAAACCAAGTACGTCCCCTGTCTTACCAAGATTACATGAAATGACACAATATGTCACCAACCCCAAATGCAATAGTGGTTGGAAAAGCGAGCGAATGTGCTGTAGACAACGAAAGTCAGGCACTTGGCACTTTCTTAATGACGAGGGCAGAGAAGGTTGATTCGATGATCTTACGCGCCAACGCTTCCTCCTTCGCCGTGCGTCTTTCATGGGGTGCAGACTGGGGAGCATAAGCCGGGGGCCGGGAAAGGTACAGCGAGGCATCCTGGGAGCGCTGGAAGGCGAGCCGCTGTCCGGGCCAGAGCTTGCCCGGCACCTGGGGGCCAGTGAGGGCAGCACCCGCCGGGCGCTTCGCCACCTCGCCGTTTCGGGCCGGGTGGTCTGCTTGGGCTTCACCCTAGGGGGTGGGCAGCGGTGGGGCCTGCAGGGGGCGCGGCTGGCCCTGTGGCCCTTGGAACGGGAAGCCCGGCTATGTGCCTTGATGGGGCCGCGGTTCGCCCGGTCATTCCAGCGTGCGGTGGTGGCGGCGCTGTAGCGCGGGCGGTCCACCTACCACGCTCGAACATACGGCTTGCAGCGGGCGTTCTCCTCCTTGGCCGGGAAGCGTGGGCGCAAATCGTCGCTCCTTCCAAGATGCTGGAGTGCTGTCATTTGTTGGGGGAGGAAGCGCCTAAGCTTCCCGGTGAAGCGAAGCAGCCCACCTCCTAAGTGTCGCGTTGCTGCTTCGCCATGTACCGGTCATGGGGTGCAGACTGAGGGCATGAGCCGAGGGCCGGGGCGAGTTCAGCGGGGCATCCTGGAAGCCCTGGAGGGTGGGCCGCTGGGGACGGCAGACCTCGCCCGGCACGTAGGGGCCAGGGAGGACAGCACGCGCCGGGCGCTGCGGCGGCTGGCTGCGCGGGGCCGGGTGGTCTGCCTGGGCTTTACCCTAGGCGGCGGGCTGCGTTGGGGCTTGCCGGACATGCGCGCGGCACGGCTGGCCCTGTGGCCCCTGGAACGGGAAGCCAGGCTATGTGCCTTGATGGGGCCGCGCTTCGCCCGGTCATTCCGGCGTGCGGTGGTGGCGGCGCTGTAGCGCAGCCGGGTCCTGTCACCCTGCCGGGCAGGCTGAAGGCATGACGCGGCGAAGGGTGGAAAAACCAAGATTGAATCGGCGGCTACCTGCTGTACCGGCGGTTCATCCCCACGCCTGTGGGGAACGCTGGGTCGTCACGACCATGTGCGTGTTGTCGCCCGGTTCATCCCCACGCCTGTGGGGAACGCGGGGGAGCCGGGGTCGAAGGCGGGCACCCAGGCGGTTCATCCCCACGCCTGTGGGGAACGCCGTTTGAGGGCACCACGACCACAGGGGGCGCGCGGTTCATCCCCACGCCTGTGGGGAACGCTGGGTTCTGCGCTGGGTGAGGCTGCTCCCAATCGGTTCATCCTCACGCCTGTGGGGAACGCTCATAGAGGCCGCCCAGGACGGTCTCCAGCGTCGGTTCTTCCCCACGCCTGTGGGGAACGCGGCACGCGGTATTTAGGGCCTCTGTGCTGGCCCGGTTCATCCCCACGCCTGTGGGGAACGCCGGGCCTCCGAACCGACTGCGTTCGTGCGGAACGGTTCATCCCCACGCCTGTGGGGAACGCGTGGCCAACCCCACCACCACCGTAACGGCCAACGGTTCATCCCCACGCCTGTGGGGAACGCGAACAACTCGGCCAAATCCATTAGGTAGCCGCCGGTTCATCCCCACGCCTGTGGGGAACGCCAGTTGCCCTTCGTTGATAAAAGCTATGAGAGCGGTTCATCCCCACGCCTGTGGGGAACGCAGAACGCCTCACCGCTGCCTCCAGCTCGGGTTCGGTTCATCCCCACGCCTGTGGGGAACGCCTGCACGCTGAAGCCGTCAGACTGCTGTCAGGCGGTTCATCCCCACGCCTGTGGGGAACGCGCGGTGCAGCTCGGTGATGATGAGGTGGACGGCGGTTCATCCCCACGCCTGTGGGGAACGCCAGGGTTCGGGTGTTCGGTTTCAGCATTACCACGGTTCATCCCCACGCCTGTGGGGAACGCCGGAGGCCGACCTTCCCACAATCGGGCAGAGACGGTTCATCCCCACGCCTGTGGGGAACGCGAAAGGACAGGCAGCGAGCGACCGTGAGGGAGCGGTTCATCCCCACGCCTGTGGGGAACGCGTAGCCGCCCCGAGGATGACCGCGCCACCCGTCGGTTCATCCCCACGCCTGTGGGGAACGCGAAACGGGGCGGGTCACGACTACGCAGCTGACCGGTTCATCCCCACGCCTGTGGGGAACGCGCATCGTCGGCCTGGTGGCGCTCTCGACGGAGCGGTTCATCCCCACGCCTGTGGGGAACGCCCGCAACTCTCACGGTAGCTGCCAACCATCACCGGTTCATCCCCACGCCTGCGGGGAACGCATTCATGGACAATGCACCAAAGTCCAAACCTACGGTTCATCCCCACGCCTGTGGGGAACGCAGCACGCCCCAGATGCCCAGATCGGAACTAATCGGTTCATCCCCACGCCTGTGGGGAACGC
>NZ_KB906403.1:175605-176031 GCF_000381345.1 Deinococcus apachensis DSM 19763
CGGTTCATCCCCACGCCTGTGGGGAACGCACCTTCGACGAACTGGGCATGCTGCTGAGCGGCGGTTCATCCCCACGCCTGTGGGGAACGCTACCCGCCCCGGGGCGTGATCGCGCCCACGTTCGGTTCATCCCCACGCCTGTGGGGAACGCAGTACGTCGGCGGGCGTGAGGGTCTTCATGGGCGGTTCATCCCCACGCCTGTGGGGAACGCGTACGCGTCCTGCGCGAAGCGCTGAGCGCGGGCGGTTCATCCCCACGCCTGTGGGGAACGCCCTGGAGGGCTGAGGGGGGCACGGTGTCCATGCGGTTCATCCCCACGCCTGTGGGGAACGCAGCATGAGCTGCTGGCCCGACACTTCCCCGTACGGTTCATCCCCACGCCTGTGGGGAACGCGCCGACCGGGCCGGCCAGCATCAGGTTCATC
>NZ_KB906403.1:176522-176753 GCF_000381345.1 Deinococcus apachensis DSM 19763
GGTCGAGCTGCGTCGGTTCATCCCCACGCCTGTGGGGAACGCCCGCTCGACATCCTCGACAAGCGCGGCCTGCGCGGTTCATCCCCACGCCTGTGGGGAACGCTGGTCCGGGGTCGCTCTTGGCGTCGTGCGGGACGGTTCATCCCCACGCCTGTGGGGAACGCGTCCAGCACGTCGAAACAGCGAGTGAGCCACCCGGTTCATCCCCACGCCTGTGGGGAACGCCGCGGA
>NZ_KB906403.1:177151-190615 GCF_000381345.1 Deinococcus apachensis DSM 19763
GCCGGTTCATCCCCACGCCTGTGGGGAACGCGGGCGCGTGGTTCATGCGGGCACCTCCTCGCGCGGTTCATCCCCACGCCTGTGGGGAACGCGCCCCCACGCGGCGGTTGCCCTCGCGGATGGCCGGTTCATCCCCACGCCTGTGGGGAACGCCCACGATGGGTGCGAGGGCGTCCCAAACGGGCCGGTTCATCCCCACGCCTGTGGGGAACGCCCCCGAGGCCAAGACGCACCCGTGCCTGGTGCCGGTTCATCCCCACGCCTGTGGGGAACGCCCAACGCCGGGCAATGTTAAATCCTCGCACCACGGTTCATCCCCACGCCTGTGGGGAACGCTCTGACCCCAACATCGCTATGTCGGCCAGAAACGGTTCATCCCCACGCCTGTGGGGAACGCCACGAGTCGGGCCGCCGTCGTGATCGCGTCGCCGGTTCATCCCCACGCCTGTGGGGAACGCGATCTTCATCCTCTCGGCCCCAACCCTGAGTTCGGTTCATCCCCACGCCTGTGGGGAACGCGGGAGCCCGGAAGTCCTGCAGGCCCTGAAGCGCGGTTCATCCCCACGCCTGTGGGGAACGCGTTCCAGCATCTTCGGGCCGCGCTCCGCGAACGGTTCATCCCCACGCCTGTGGGGAACGCACTCCGCGAATACGTGGCGGATCGGTGTTTGTCCCCCCGGAGGTGTCCCCGGGGGGAGCGCCTTCGCATCACAATTTGTCATCGTCCTCAGGAGGGTCGTACTCCCCCTGCAATTCTGAATGACGGGCGTTGCGAACGGCAACGAGTTGGAAGCCGTCGAGGGTGACGAGGGTGCGGTGGGGGTCGCCGTGCATCCGGATGGTGAAGCCTTGCTCGTTGTTCGCGCGGTACAACTGGGTGCAGCGCCCGGTCCGGACGTGTTGCACGACCTTGTCCCAGAGGAGGTCGCGGACGAGGGCGGTGGCGTTGCCGACGTACACACCGGGTTGAACTTCGATCAGCCAGCGGCTGAGTTCACCCCGGAGGCTGGAGGGCACGGCTTCGAGGGTCATGACGATCATGCGTGGTTGATGCCCCCCCGCACGTCGCCCTCAGGGTCCCAGAGGTCGCCCGGGGCGGTGGGATCGGGGTCCTCTGAATTGCCGCCGAGGAGATGGTGGAGGTCGGCGGCCATGCGTTCGAGGAGGCGCAGGTTGGTCATGTGGTCGCGCAGGCCGGTACGGACGCGGCGTTCAAGGTCGTCACCGGGGGTGGCAGCCTCGCGGAAGGCGATGGGGAGGACGACCTCGATCTTGTAGAGGTCGGCGAGGTCGTACACGAAGGACAGCATCTTGCCGGTGTGGATGAAGCCGAGGGCGGGGCTGTACCCGGTGGCGAGGATGGCGGCGTGGGCGAGGCCGTACACGCAGGCGTTTCCGGCGCTGAGGGCTTTGTTGAGGGGCGTAGCGCGGCCCCAGTCGCTTTGTTTGTACTGGCGCTGCTCCCACCGCACCCCGTAGGCGTGGCTATAGCGGGCGTAGGCGTCTCGGACGCGCGCCCCCTCGTGGCCGCGGATCTGGGCGAGGGTGAGCCCCTCGGGGAGGCCCTGGGGGAAGCGCAGGGTGTACATCTGCCGGACGACGTTCAGGCGGGTGGTGGGGTTGGCCCACAGGCGGGCCTGTTGCTGGAGGCGCAGGGCGCTGCGGGTCTCGCCGATGCCGCTGGCGTAGAGGCGCACCCCGCCCTCCCCGACCCACAGCAGGGAGCAGCCGGTGTCGGAGAGGGCTTTGACGGCCTCATGGCTGACGCTGCAGCCGGGGCCGAGGAGGAGAACGCTGAGGCTGGCGGCGGGAAGAGTGAGCATGCCTTCGGGGTGGTACGCGCGGACGCCACGCCCGTCCTGCTCGAGCCGGGTGTGTTCGAGGTACAGGTAGGTGGTGCCGTCGCGGAATTTGGGGAGTTCACGAAGGTTCTGCCGGTGCCAGATGATGCTGCTCCCGGTCACGGCGCGAGGCTGAGGAGGCCGCAGCCTAGGCTCTTGGCGTGCCCCAGGCCCTCCCGGATCGACTGGCCCAGGGCTTCAGGGTTCATGACCTGGAGCGCTCCGTCGAAGGTCACGGTGTGCAGGGTGATGAGTTGCCGGCCCTTGCGCGTGCGGATGCGGCCGGCGCGGATAATGTCCGCGCCGAGGAGATTGAAACCCGCCCGGCCGCCCTGGCGGTCCAGCCACTCGAGTTGTTCTTCGGGCCGGTGCAGGCCATGGCGGGCGCTGTGGCCCTGCTCGTCGCGCCTCCGGACGGTGACGTTTGCGTGGAGCCGGAAATGAAGCACGCGGCCCGGCATGAGGGCGGGCGTGAGATCGAGGGTGCGGACGTCCCAGCCCTGCAGGTAGCCCTCGTCCCGGGCGTTCAGGGCGCCCCAGTCGGGCGGGGTGACGCTCTGCACGAGCAGGGTGGGGGTGGGCTGGTCGGTGTGGGGGTCACGGGTAGTGTCCTGCCGCCAGAGCAGGCGCTCACCGTCGGGGAGGGGCGTGTCGGGGTGCCCGGCACCGGGGAAGGCCCAGCGGAGCGTCTGGTGCAGGGCGTAGGGGCTGCCCAGGTCGCGGGAGGCGTGCCGGTGCCGGTCGTTGAGGAACAATCGCGATAGGTGTAGGGGGGTGGTGACGGTCGTCACGCGGGAACCTCCGGGGCGGGGTGCAGGCGCGGGAGGGGCTCAGCCCACTGCAGGACGTCCCGCAGGGCGTAGCGGCGTTCACTGAAGGGGGCGACCGGGTCGTCGCGTCGCTCGCCGGGTGTGGCGTGAGGCGGTGGGGCGGGAACCTCCCGGACGTCCAGCACGAGGCGGTACGGGGCGGCGTCCTCTTCCGGGCGGCGCAGGGTGGGCGCGTGCCGGAGGGCGTCCAGCAGCTCGGTGTCCCGCAGGGCGTCCGGTTGCCACAGTGGGGTGGAGGGGACGAACGCCTTGCGGCCCAGGCTGAGCGGCCAGTAGGGGTTGCGCAGGGCGGCGTGCAGGTCGCGCAGCAGGGCCGGGTCGCCGTGCAGGGCTGCCCAGAACGCCGCGTCAGACAGGTAGGCCCGGCGCGTGAGGCTGGTGCCCGTGCCCCGCTGCCCCGGGTACAGTTGCGCGGTGTGGTAGTCGTGCATCAGGAGGCCCGGGCGATCCACGCGGACGCCGAAGGCCAGGGCGCTCAGGTGCGTGACCGGCGCGGCCCGGTCGATGCCCAGTGCGGCGGCACACAAGCCCAGGACACCGCTCTTGCTGGGTTCCGCTTCCGTGTCGCGGTCGTCGAAGCGGCTGCGGGTGCCCCAGGACTGCAGGGGGCCAGCCAGGGGAATCAGGAGGGTGTTCACCCCCGCGCTGCCTTCAAGGTCCCCAGGATGGCCTGGGCGTCCGTGACCGTCGCGTCGATCAGGGCCTTCACGCTAGGGAGGGCGTCGCCGAGAGGCGCGAACGCCTGCTCATCCACGACGTTGACGTACCGGGAACGGCCCTCGTCCCCGAAGATGCCGTCCTGCCGCTCCTTCTCGCGGCTCAGGGCGTCCATGCTGGGCCGCATGAATCCCTCCTGTTCCCGCACAGCCTTCTCGAACGCGTTGGCGAGGTTGCGGGGCGAGGCGTTCTCCCGCACGACCTGCACCATCAGGCCGGGCGCGTTGTGCGCCGCGAAGGTGTTCTGCTTCCCGGTGGGCGCGGAATAGATGCTCGCCTCCAGGAACGCCCGCAGGCCCCGCGCGGCGAGGTCCACGTCCCCGCCCAGGTTCTCCAGCAGCTTCTGCAGGTCCACGCAGGCGTAGCGGTAGTACGTCGCGCTCCCGAACTCCACGGTGCCGAGCATGTCGGCCCCGGCGGTGTCGGTGGGCTTCAGGTCATCCACAGCGGTGTAGAAGTCGAACTCCCGGCCCCGCATGGCGTGCGTGCTGAGGGCGTGCGCCACCTGCGCCGCCGCGTCCGCATTCTTCTCGGGTAAGTTGGCGAGCATCCTTCCAAACAGTGCCACGTCCACCGCGTTGCCACCGTTTGCATTTTCGATTAGGCAATCTTCCAGATCAGCCTTACTGGTCTTCGCTGGTTTGTATTTGTCCGCCGAGAACACATCGAACTCCCGGTGAATGTATTGAGCGAGGTTCTCCAGCTCCTGACGGCCCAGAAAGGCTAAATACTCCGTCTTGCTCTCTTTTGTGATCTTGATCTGTTTCTGGGTTCCCATCGTCTGTAGAGCGTTCTCTGCCGCCCGTTTGGCCTGAGCCATGTCCCGACCAAGTTCAATCAAGCGGTTGGCAATATGTTCGTGGGCGCGTTTGGTGCGCTCACCCAGTTGGTCTGGATGCACCGTGCCCCGCGTGCGGAAGTCCATGCGCATGGCCCGCTTGAAGCTCTGCGAGCTGACCCGGGCGCGGCGCGTGCCGCCGAAGTACGCGTCCTTGGGGCTGCCGGTGTCATCGCGGTTGAGGTTGCTGGGCGCGAAGTTCTGCAGGTAGTGGAGTTCCAGAAGGGCTTTCATAGTGTTTCTCCTTCGTCCTCGTCCGGGACAGTGGTGTCGAAGAGGCTGGATTGTGGGCGGGTCGGTGTGTTGGTCTTGGTAGCTGTGGGTTTGTCAGTGGTGATGACGCGTTCGGCGGTGCGGTAGAAATCTTTCGCCCAAATACGACGCAACCTTGCGCCCCTCTCGGGGTGTTCCCACAGGTCTACGTCTCTCAGCAGTTGCACCCAGTCGGGTGTGCGGCCGTCCGCTTTCAGCAGCGTGACCGCCTGACGTAGGGCATACGGCAGGGCGTCCATGTCGGCGTCCAGCAGGGCCAGGAAGCGCTTCTCGGTGCTGGGCCGCTGCTCCTGCGCGAGGTACAGCGCTCCGAATGTCTCCCCGAGGGTCGGGCGGTGTTCCGGCGCAGGGGTGGGTTCGTTGCTCTCGTCCGGGCGTTCAATCAGGGAGTACAGGCCCGCCACGAGGGCTAGCGCGCGCCACTGCCGGTCATGCCTCACGTCCAGGCCGGAACGCAGAAAGACGCCTTCCAACCACGGCACACTCTGGCCGGGCGTGTCGTCGCCCAGTGAGCGGCGCAGTTGCGCGAGCTGCCCACGGTCCAGGCGGGAGAGGTTCAGCACCAGCCGCTCAAACGGCGTGGCGGTGGATGGGATGGTCGTCATGATGGGGAAACCTCCGCTCGATGGGTGGCATGCAGGGCAGATAGGGCGCGTGCCAAGATCGCCTGCGGGCTCGGCTGGTATTTGCCGTCCGTGCGGCGTGGGCGGAAGGCGTAGCCCAACACCGTCCCGTCTCCGCCCGCCCCCTGGAGGTTCATCGCCCATGCGGCCCGGGCCTCTCGGGCCACGCTGTCACGCCACCCAGCCTCCGCTTCCTGCGGGGCGTCCAGCGCCGAGAGGAACATCCGGAACGGGGCTTCCAGCGCCGCCCAGTACGACCCCAGGCCGGGAAGTGTTTGCGTGAGGTCCCGCACGTCGTCCTTGTGCGGCTCCCGCTCCCCACCGCGCGAGAGGACTTCTACCGCGAGCCGCTGAGTAGCGCTTGTCAGCGCTGCTGCCACTAATTTCGCTTCCTTGAAGGCCGTATCTATGTATTTGCCGCCCTGTTCCCAGTCCTGAAGGAGAGTGATCGGCATGGCATAAGACTCATGCCGGAAAGCGGACGTGATACCTGGTTTGCCACCCAGGATCTGACCGAAAACATGCACCTGGACAATGTTCTCTCCGGTGGCTGTACCATTGGCGATACATAGAACGTCAGCCGCGTTCTGAATCGTCAGGGGGGCAAAGCCAGGAACTTTAATGACCTTCCCTTTCGAATCGGCGTACACCTGATCCTGAGGTTCAGGCAGGATGGCCTGCAGGTCGCGCCACGCCAGCCTATTCAGGCTGAGTGTTAGCGGCAGCAATGTGGGTCTGCCCTCCACCGTTTTGGAGACAAGGGCAGCCATCGGTTCGAGTGAGCGGCCTTGGTTGCTGTCCTCGACACGCGCCACCCCACTCCCGTATCCAACAGTCTGGACTTGGTGTGGGTGTATCCGGGCAGGAGTGGCCAGGATGCTCCGCGACAGCCACGTGTAGCGGTCGGCATAGCCCATAGGAACCTGCGGTGCGTCAGAGCGGTTTACTCCCTCAGCCTGCCACTCCCAGACGGCACGGTCGCCTTCGGCCATGTCCGCTGGATACGGAAGGAGGTTCAGACAGAGAGTCTCAAGGAGATTGTTCCCGGTTGGGACGAACAGCGCCTTACTCATGACCGGGCCACCCTGCTGGCTTTCAGACGCACCTGTTACGCGGCCACCCAACGCGAACGACTGATTCTGAGCGAGGAGGCGAGCAATCTGACCCGGTGTCGCAGTACCTACCCAGCCCATCAACGTGGGTTCGACTGCGGACTTGCCTACGACAGCTTCAGCGCGTTTCTTGGTGCCGAAGACGGGTGTGGTGTTGCTGCCGTTCAGTTCCGGGGACAGCAGGCTCCAGTGGTACTGCTCTGGATTGGCCTTATTGGATTTTCCTTGCCAGAAGGGCCGCTCGGGGTGGAACAGGTCGAAGTGGTCGTCCCACCGGGCGAAGTACGCTTCGAGCTGGTCGGTGGGAAATCCGCCCCGGAACCACTCGGCAGCCTGCGCGACGTTGCGGGGGCCCCGCAGAGCGCGGTGCAGCAGCGCGAGCGTCAGGCGCAGCAGGGCCACCGTGACCAGCGGTGAGGGGTCGTCGATACGTCCGAAGGTGTGGGCCTTCAGGACGAGGTCACGCAGGCCGACCTCGTGGACGGGGCCGCCGTCCAGGGGCCGGACGGGAATCCAGGGGTCGTGCAGCAGGTTGAAGGTGGGGATGGGCGGGCTGTTCACAGTTGGCCTCCGTTGGGTCAGGCGGTGTTGCGGGCAGGTGGGACGTCATAGCGGGCTAGGGCTTCACGCAGTTCGGCGAGCCACGCCTCGCGCACATGGGGCGGGGACAGAACTTCAGCGCGGGGACCCCAGCTCAGGAGGAAGGGCATGAGTTCACGGGGGAGGCCGCTGCGGTCCACGCCCGCGCGGAACTCCATCTCGACCGCCCCGTCCCGGCGGATCAGGGTGGTGTTGGGGAAGCCGCCCTCCAAGACGCGGTACGCGGCTTCCGGCGCGAACCGCACCGTGACGGTAAGGGGCTCCTGGCTGCCAATGACGCCCCAGGCGTCACTGAGAAACTGTTTCGGGTCGAAGTTGGGGTCGAGTTCATAGGTATCCTGGTGCAGGCTCAGGTTAGCCATTCTGGAGAGCTTGAACGTCCGCACTTGAGCGCGGCGGCGGCGTTCCAGGCCGATCACGTACGGCGCGAGGTTGGTGCGGCTGATCTCGATGAAGTACACGCACAGTTCGTTGCCGGTTTCCACTTCGCCGTTCGGGCGACGGTAGTCGAAGTTCAGGACCCGGCCCTCCATCCAGGCGGTGGCGACCTGTTCCATCTGCCGCTCCGCGAAGGGTGTGGCGCCGTTGTCGCGCACGCTGGCGTTCAGGGTGTGCCGGATACGTTCCGGGAGGGCCAGGGAGATGCTGTGCAGGGCATGCCGGTAGTGGGTGCCCAGGGCGGGGGAGTGGTGGTGCGCGAGACGGATCGCGGCGTAAGCGGCGAGAGCCTCGGCGGGGCGCAGCAGGGTGCCGTTTCGGGGAATGGAGTACGTCTTGCCCGCGTGTTCCACGACGTCGTGTCCCATGCGGCGCAGGGCGTCAATGTCCCGCTGAATGCTGCGCTGGCCGACGCCGAAGCGGCGAGCGAGGTCGAGGGTGGTAGAGGGCCGCGCCTGAAGTTCGTCGCGCAGGGCGCTGAGCCGCTTGGCCTTGTCCCAGGTTTTCGCCTGGCGGGGGTTCGCGGGGCGTGCGGCAGGGGTGGGGTGAGTGCTGACGGGTGCGGGGTCGCCCATAAGCCCCACGGTACGGAAGGCATGTCTCATCCCTGTCGCACTTTTCAAAAATAGTTACTTGAATTCAAACTACTTTAGTCTCCTTGTAGCAAGTACTGTTCCTGCTCCGTGGCCCAGGGCAGACTGACTCCACTCAGGAACGCAGTCACCGCCGCGCGACCCGGCCGCACCCCCAGCACGTCACTCGTCCAGTGGGCGGCCGGGTCGAGCTGGTACGCGCCCCCCATGGCCCCGACGCTCTCCTCCCAGCCGAGCGCGACCCGCAGTTGTCGCACGACCCGCGACACCCTCTGGGCCGCCTGCCGGGCGTCGCGGGGCTTCCCATCACGGATCACTTCGGTCAGTTCATCGGTGGTCAGGTCGCCGCCCGCCATGACCAGGGCGGTCAGGGTCACCAGTTCCAGGGGTCCCAGCCGCACCCGGCGTCCATTGACCTGCACCACCGGAACACCCAGCACGCGCAGGTGAACGTGCGTCTGCTGGGGACGGGGCAGGGAGTCCGGGCGCCGGTCGGTCGGCAGCAGCGTGAACAATTGCCGGAAAGCGTGGGCTTCCTCGCGCATCCACAACGAGGTGCGCTCCAGTGGGGTCAGCAGGGCCAGGGCCTGCTCCGGGCGACCGGTGCGACGGGCGAGTTCCGCCCGTACGATCACGCCCCGCTCCCGGTCCTCCCGGTCCAGCGGGCCAGTCCGCGCCAGGTGTGTTTCGACGGCCGCAACGTCCAGCTGGTCCAGGCTGACCAGCGCCGCAGCGAGGTCCACATTCACCCAGGATTGGCCGTTCTCGCGGTCCCCCTGCGTGGTGTGCGCCGCCTCCCGCAGGGTTTCCAGCGCCTGCATGGGCCGCCCGGACAGGCGAAGTGTATGTCCCAGGCCGCGCCGCGCCTGCCGGAGATCGTCCTCGTCTCCGCTGACCTGCGCGGCCGCCGCCGCCTGCCGGTACAGGCTCTCCGCCCGTGCCCACTCCCCGAAGACGCGCCGCGCCACCGCCTGCCCGGACAGCGCCCGGCTGCGAAAGCCCGAGCGCAACGCGGCCACCTGCATGAAGTACTCCTCGGCTTCCCCGAAGTGGCCCGAGCGCAGGCAGCTCAGGCCCATGTTGTTCAGCAGCAACGCCCGGTGGTAAGGGGACACCATCAGCCCCAGCGCCTCCGCGTAGGCCAGCATGGCCTGTGCCTCGTTCCCGGCGCGGCTGTGCAGGCCCCCCAGGTCGAGCAGCACCAGCCCACGCGTCCACCCCACGCTCATGTCGAGCGCCTCCCGGAACGCCGCGTCCCAGCCACCCCGGGGGCCGAGACGGTTCAGGGCAAAGCCCTTCATACGGAGCGCGAGTCCCAGCTCACGGTCGGTGAGGTTGGGCCGGTCGCGCAGCGCCGCCTCGGCCGCCTGCAGCGCCTCCGTGAACTCCTCCTGCTGCGTCAGGGCCCACGCGAGGTGCGCCTGCAGGAACCCGGCCTGCACCCCGGCGTCCTGCGCCGCGCGGATCAGGGTGATCACGTCCCCTGGCGTTTCCGCGTTCCCGGTCAGGCGGACTTTCAGGCGCAGCCCCTGCAAGCTGTGAGTGCCCCCCATGCCGCGCAGCAGCGTGGAGGGCGCGCTCGCCTCCAACTGCCGCAGCAGAGTCAGGAGTTCCGCCGCGTCCTGCCCCTCGTTCAGGGCACGTTCGATGGTCAACAGGGCGTCGTCGAACCGCCCCTCCTCCATGAGGGCCAGGATGGATTCCCGCCACGCCCCCCACGGGACGGCAGGTGAGGCGGAAAACCGACGGGCCGGACGCATCGCAAGCAGGGTAACGCCCGGCGTATGGGCACGGACAGTCGCGGGGGCCGGACGCTCAGCCGGGGCCGCCCCCCGTCTTTGCGTCGTCGCCCGCCAGCAGGACGGGAGTGTGGACGTGGAGGGGGGCGGCGAGGAGGGGGCCCAGCGTGGCGAGGAGGAGCAGGGCCGAGGCACAGACGTGGCGGGCAGAACGGAGGTGGTTCATGGGGCACTCCTGGAGGCGCGGCCCGGACCACGGGCACGCGCGGGACAAGGGCTCCCCCAGGCCCCCGTATGACGGGGCCCCGCGTGGTCAGCGTTCAGGAATGGGGAAGCGGGCGGGGGGTGGACGGACAGTTACGTCATCCGCCGCTGCGGACGATCACCGCCGGGAAACGCCCGCTGGGACGCTTCCTTTCGGTGATGCGCGCAGCTTGACCCCGCACCGCGTCCAAACGTGACGCGCGGTTCACGCCGCCAAAATGCGTCCCCGGTCGCCCTTTGCTGGGCGTACCCTCCAGGACATGACCTCTCCCGACACGCCCCCTCCCGGTTCCCCCCAATCCCGCGCCGTGCAGGTCCTGTGGGCCAAAAGCGGCCAGAAGTCAGCCGGAGAGGGATGGCTGCCCGTCCTGCACCACCTGCTGGACGTGGGCGCCTGCGCGGCGGCCATCCTGGAACGCGAACCGGCTACCACCCGCGACCTGCTCGCCGCGGACCTCGACCTGGCCCCCGGGGAGGGCACGGACCTCGCAGTGCGCTGGACCTCCGCCCTCGCGGCCCTCCACGACCTCGGTAAGGCCAGCCCCGCCTTTCAACACAAGGCCGCGCCGCTGGCCGAGCGGGTGTGGAAGGTGCTGCCCTGGCAGGATCACCGCGAGAACACGCCGCACGGCCTCGTCACACAGAAACTCCTGCCGGACCTCCTGACGGCCCGCGGCTGGGCGTCACAGGTGGCGTCCCGCATCGCGCAGGCGGTCGGCTGCCACCACGGGCAGCGGGAGCGGACGCCCCGGGCGCCCGACCGGGGCACCGGCCCCGAATGGCACGGGGTGCAGGACGAACTCGTCACGCTCGTGCTGACCGCGTTCGGGCTCCAGGACGAACCCGCGCCACCCGTCACCGAGTTCGGTGGGGGCGCGTTTATGCGCCTCGCCGGACTGACGAGCTTCGCGGACTGGGTGGGGAGTTCCTTCCCGCTTCGCGGTGACCCCGATCCGCTGCCCTTCACGGATCCCGCCACGTACCTGCAAGGTGCCACTGTCCAAGCCCGTGCCGCGCTGGATGCGATTGGTTGGACGGCCCGGCAGCCCCTCACCCCGCACCCCGGCGCCGTGGATGACACCTTTGCGTTCCTTCCCGGATTCCGCGCCCGGCCCCTCCAGACCTTGCTGGCCGACCTGCTCAGCACCCCGGATCCCCGCCCCGCCCTGATCCTCGTGGAGGCGCCCATGGGCGAGGGGAAAACGGAGGCGGCCCTCTACACGCATCTGCAACTCCAGAACGCCGCCGGACACCGCGGCCTGTACCTCGCCCTGCCCACCCAGGCCACCGGGAACGCCATGTACCGGAGGCTGCGCACCTTCCTGAATCATCAGGCGGCCGGGCGCCCCGATCCGATCACCGTGGACCTGCAGCTCCTGCACGGGGGCGCCTCCATGCAGGGCGACTACCAGCAGGACCTGACCAACACCCGCGCCCGCAGCGACGCGCAACAGGCCATCGACCTGAAGCCCAATACCCGCAAGGACGAGGGCGACATGGTGCGCGCTGCCGAATGGTTCAGCCACCGCAAACGCGCCCTGCTGGGCGAGTACGGAGTCGGCACCGTCGACCAAGCGCTCCTGGGCGTCCTGAACGTCAATCACCAATTCGTGCGGCTGTGGGGCCTCGGGAACCGCGTGGTCGTCCTGGATGAGGTTCACGCCTACGACACCTACACCACTCAGCTTATCCACGCCCTGGTGCGCTGGCTGCGTGCCCTGAACTCCAGCGTGGTCATCATGAGCGCCACCCTGCCCGCGCAGACCCGCCAGGACCTCCTGAACGCCTGGAACGTCACCCCCGACGCCGCCCCCACCTACCCGCGCCTCACCGTCGCGCGCGCGGGCGACCCCACGCCCACGTCCCGGCCTATTCCCGGCCCACGCCGCGCCCAGACCCTCACCCTGCGCGCCACTGACCCTGACCCGGGTGCTCTCGCCGTGCAGGCCGTCACACTCGCCGAAGCGGGTGGCACGGTGACCGTCCTCGTGAACACTGTGCAGCGTGCCCAGGACATCTTCCGGGCCGTGCGCACCCTCCTCGGGCCCCGCTTCCAAAGCATGTGCTGGGGCAGCAAGCATCCGGAGAAAATCGGCGTTCACCTGTACCACGCCCGCTACCCGGCCCAGGACCGCGGCGAACGTGAGGAGCGGGTCCTGCGCTACCTCGGCCCACAACCCGCCACGTATCTCAAAAATGGTACCCGGCACACCGATGACGTGCGCCCGGAACGCTTCATCCTGATCGCCACCCAGGTCGCGGAGCAGAGCCTCGACTTCGACACCGACGTCCTGATCACCGACCTCGCCCCCATCGACCTCATCCTGCAACGCGCCGGACGCCTGCACCGCCACGACGTCAACACCGGAAGGCGCGGCGCCCACGAGACCCCCACCCTGTACGTCGCGGGCCTGGGAGACTGGCCCGAAGCGGCGCTCGACGAATACCAGTGGAAGTACGTCTACGCGCCCGCCCTGATGTACCGCACCTGGCACGCCCTGCAGGGCCGCACCCACCTCACCCTCCCCAACGACCTCGACCCACTCGTGCAGCGGGTGTACGACCTAAACAGTCCCGCCCTGGACAACCTGAGTGAGGAGCAGCAACGCACTCTTCTCAAGGCCGATCGGGCCCTCCAGACCGAGCGGCGCAACCAGACCCTCACGGGTGGTTTGGCCCACATCGGCCAGCCCGACACCTTCCTCGACCTGCCGCCCCAACCCAGCCTGGGGGAACCGGACGGGGAACCCGCGCACGACGATGCGAGCGCCACCACTGACGACACGGCAACTGAAGCGCCCCACTACGGCACCCGACTCGGCGACGACAGCCTCCGGATCGTCCCCATCCACCACAACGGCGCTGACACCCTCGATGAAAAAGGCGACCATTCCGCCCAGATCGAAACCCTCCAGAAACATGACTGGGATACCGCCCGCGCCATCTACGCCCGCAGCCTGCAAGTCTCGCGCCATGACATCGTCCGGCACTACCGTGACCACCCCACTCGCCGTGGCGGTGACCACGCGGGCTGGGCCGCACACCCCCTTTTGCGCGACACCGAGCCCCTCATCCTGATCAATAACCAGGCAGTCATTGGCAAAACTCGTGTCATCCTCGACCCGGAACTCGGGTTGGTCTACGAACGCCTAGAATGACCCCAGGCCCCAGCCCACGCCGCATGAAAATGTAATCTAAATCCGAGGTCACTTCCGGCACCTCCTGTCCCCCGGGACCTCAGAGGTGCGTGTTGCTGGAGTGCGTTCCCCACGCCTGTGGGGATGGACCGAACAGGAACTGCTGCGCGAGTTTCGGGCGGCCGCGTTCCCCACGCCTGTGGGGATGGACCGTCCAGCGAGTACGCCAAGCGCCCAGGCGTCTGGCGTTCCCCACGCCTGTGGGGATGGACCGGTACACCGTCACGGTCAGCATTAGCCGACCTTGCGTTCCCCACGCCTGTGGGGATGGACCGGTGTGGGCGACGATGCCCGACACCATCACGCCGCGTTCCCCACGCCTGTGGGGATGGACCGACGGCCGTGTCAAGCCTGGACACGGACATCCGGCGTTCCCCACGCCTGTGGGGATGGACCGCT
>NZ_KB906403.1:192766-193107 GCF_000381345.1 Deinococcus apachensis DSM 19763
CGCGTTCCCCACGCCTGTGGGGATGGACCGGACCCGCTGCGGCTGGACGCGGTGACTCGGGAGCGTTCTCCACGCCTGTGGGGATGGACCGTACGCGACACCGCAGAACCCGTAAACATACCGGCGTTCCCCACGCCTGTGGGGATGGACCGCTGCGTTTTCCCGGCCTGCCTAGCGGCGAGCGGCGTTCCCCACGCCTGTGGGGATGGACCGTGCCGAGCGGGGACATGCGTGACGCCCCCCTCGCGTTCCCCACGCCTGTGGGGATGGACCGGCGAATGCCTACGCCGCCTACCACCGGCACGGGCGTTCCCCACGCCTGTGGGGATGGACCGCCCGGC